>DATKYX010000029.1:0-7819 GCA_035528255.1 Dehalococcoidales bacterium
CTGGGCGACATCCTGCGTGAAGAGCCGCCCCTGCGGCGATAAGAGTATTATCGGCGTATCGTCCTTCTTTTCTATCGCTTCCACCGCCTCGAAGATGGGTTCGGGCTTGAGCACCATGCCCGCCCCGCCCCCGTAGGGGTAATCGTCGGCGGTGTGGTGCTTATCGTGGGTGTAGTCCCGGATATTGTGCAGGCCGATAGCGACCAGCTTCCGGTCTATGGCCCGCTTCATGATGCTCAGGCCGAAAATGCCCTCGAACATCTCGGGAAACAGCGTCAAAACGTCGATATGCACTTTCCTATCCCTTCCCTTCGATGGGCGGGGTGTGCTCGGGCACCCTTCCTTTTATAACGTCCACCGCGTGGGGCAACACCGGCATTATTACCTCCAGGCACTCCGCCACCGCCTTGGGGCTGCCCGGCAGGTTGACGATAAGGCATTCCTTCCTTATCCCCGCCGCCGCCCGGCTCAGCATGGCGTTGGGGGTGATAGCGAAAGACTTAGCTCTCATCATCTCGGCCAGGCCCGGCACCTCTTTATCCACTATAGACAGGGTGGCTTCGGGGGTAACGTCGCGCGGCGCCAGCCCGGTGCCGCCGGTGGTGATAATAATATCCATAGTGCCCGCGTCGGCCCACTGGGCGAGCTTTTTAGCGATAATAGCCTTCTCGTCGGGGATAACCTCGTAGCTGACGACCTTGCAGTCCTCACCGGCGAAGCTTTCCTTAATCATTGGCCCGCTCTTGTCGGGACGCGTCCCCTGCGACGCCTTGTCGCTGATGGTAATAATACCCAGATTAAACATATATGTTACCTCTCTTAGGAGCAGACTATATTTTATCACATAAGAGGCTTAGAGCAAAGCTCGGAGCAAAAGAGACGAATTTATACGAATTTAGTACGGGTGGGTATTGACAAAGGGGGGTAGGTATGATATAGAATGGTAGAAAGTGGGAGATAGTGGTAAAACAAGGGTAGAATTGGGGCAGGTGTATGTTCTTCGGGGAATTCGAGTACAAGATCGACGAAAAGGGCAGGGTTCCTGTACCGCCTAAGTTCCGCAGCTTGCTTAGGACGGGGTTGGTGTTGTGTCCAGGTGTTGAGGGGTGCATCACCGCCTATCCGCTAAACGAATGGAAGAAGCTGGCTGATACCCTGACCAAGGGTTCGCTATCGCCCAGTAAACTGAGAATGTTAAAGCGGGCGGTTTTTGCTACCGCCTTCGATGTTAAGCTGGACGGGCAGGGCAGGATAGCGCTGCCGGCTCCGCTTAAAACACATGCCGAGATTGTAAGCGAGGTAGTTATAATCGGGGCCCATAACTACATTGAGTTCTGGAATAAAATACGCTGGGCAGAGGAGAGGGATATTCACCAGGAACAGGCCTGGCTACTCTTTGAGGGTCTGGAGAACCGCCAATGAATCTGACTATGTCGGCAGCTCCCACCCACATTCCGGTGATGCTGGAAGAGACTATCGAGGCGCTGAACGTCCAGCCTGGCGGCCGCTATATCGACGGCACCATCGGGCCCGGCGGCCACGCCTTGGCTATTCTGGAAAACAGCTCGCCCGGCGGGCAACTGCTGGGCATTGACGCCGACCCCAGGGCGATAAAGATGGCTCGCAGCCGGCTCGAAGAATACGGCGATTCGGTACTCCTGGTCAACCAGAACTTTGCCAATCTTAAGTCAATCTGCACCCGGCGCGGTTTCTTCCCGGTGCACGGCATCCTCTTCGACCTGGGTCTTTCCTCGGTGCAGCTGGACAAGAACAATCGCGGCTTCAGCTTCCGCCACGATTCCCTGCTCGATATGCGCTTCAGCCCCCGACAGGAGCTTACCGCCGATGATATTATCAACTCCTCCTCCGAGAGTGAGCTGACCAAGATTATAAGGGACTATGGCGAAGAGCGCCAAAGCCGGCAGATAGCCCGCCAGATCGTGCGCCAGCGCCCCATCGCCACCAGCCAGCAGCTCGCCCTGACGGTAGAGCAGGCGGTGGGGGGTCGGCGGGGCCGAATTCACCCCGCCACCCGCACCTTCCAGGCGTTGCGCATCGCCGTTAACCATGAGCTGGAGAACCTGAGTTCGGTGTTGGAACAGGCGGTCGACCTCCTCGGCTTCGGCGGCCGGCTGGTGGTTATCAGCTATCACTCCCTCGAAGACCGCATCGTCAAGCAGTTTATGCGCCAGCAGGCGAGCGGAGAGGCTGCCACCTTGAGCTTGATAAATAAAAAGGTTATTACCCCGTCTCTGGCGGAAGTCCACTATAATCCGCGCAGCCGCAGCGCCAAGTTAAGGGCGGCGGAACGAATTTCTATGCCAAAGGAGAATAACGGTGGGTAAACCAGCTATTGAATACCAGAAGGTGATGACCGAGATAGTATACGTGAACCTGCCTGGCCCCGAGGAACCCAGCCCAGGCATGACCGGAGGTGAACTTTTGCACGGTTTCCTGACCGAGCTGCATGAAGCCAAGAGCAACGAGGTACAGGCTCACCTGGGGGCTCTATGCAGCAAGTGGAACGTGCGCTTTAGAAAAGAGAGTGCGCAACCGACCCGATAGGGCGGAAAAAATAATAGTGACGGAAAGTTAAATCTTCTAATCTTGCCGTGAAGTGAAGAAAAGTCACTCGGGGAGGTTTGGAGATGTGAGAACTAATAATATTGAATCAAGACCCGAATATCTCAATAAGGAGGGGGCAGATGACAAAACGAGGGGTTATAACTTCTATTGATGTTGGTACCACTAAGGTATGCACCACTATCGCCGATGTGAACGAAACGGGTAATATCCGGGTGGTGGGGGTGGGGGTTACGCCGTCGGTAGGGTTGCATAAAGGGCTGGTGGTCAACATCAACGAGGCCAAGGAATCAGTCCGGGAGTCGGTGAAGAAGGCGGAGCAAGCCAGCGGTTACAAGGTGGAATCGGCCTATGTCGGCGTCACCGGCCGGCATGTAACCTCGCTCAACAACCGGGCCGTGGTCGCCATTACCCGTAACGACCGTCTGGTGCGTTCCGAGGACCTGAGGCGGGTCTTGACCACCGCCCGCAGCGTCAAGGTTCCGATCGATAGGAGGCTGCTCCACGTCATTCCGCGCGGTTACGCCGTTGACGGCCAGTCCGGGGTCAAGAACCCGATAGGGATGCATGGCTTCAGGCTGGATGTGGAAGCCCACATCATCACCGCCGCCGTGACCTCGGTGCAAAACCTGGTAAAGTGCATCCGCGGCATCGGGGTCGATATCGACGACCTGATTCTGGAGCCGTTAGCCAGCAGCGAGGCGGTGCTATCTGCCGATGAGAAGCAGGTAGGCGTCGTCCTGGCCGATATCGGCGGCGGCACCACCGATATCGCTATCTTCCGGGAAGGCAGCATCTGGCACACCGCTATTCTACCCGTCGCCGGCTACCAGATAACCAGGGACATCGCCATTGGCCTGGGGTTGCCCTTCGACGTGGCCGAAGAAATGAAAAAGAAGTACGGCAGCGTCACCCCGGTCTATGAGACCAGGGGGGGGTCGGGCAACGATACCCTGACCACCAACGGGCACGGCGTTTCCCACCAGGACCTCTGCGACATCATCCGCGCCCGGGTGGAAGAGGTGCTCAGGCTTATCGTGCTCGAGATGCCCAGTTCCGACTACGAGACGCTGGTCCCCGACGGCCTGGTGCTCACCGGCGGCAGTGCCAACCTGGCGGGTATCGAAGCGCTGGGGCGCAATACCCTGCAGCTGCCGGTAAGGGTCGGCATACCCAGCAATATATACGGCATCACGGATGCCCTGCACGACCCGGCATACGCCACCAGCGTCGGCCTGTTGCTCTGGGGAGCCAAGCACCGGGAGATGCAAACCTGGAACCGTGGCGGCGGTTTGGGCGGCGGTTTGCGCCGCTTTGTTTCCCGGCTATTTAAAGCATTCCATTAGCTGTAATATCGGCTAATCTAGTAAAAAAGGAGGGGGGAGAAATGGCAAAATCAACCTTCAGTCCTAACCCAGCTAAGATTAAGGTCTGTGGCTTAGGCGGTGGTGGCTGCAACGCTATCACCCGCATGGTTAGGGAGCAGATTCAAGGGGTAGAGTTTATCGGCATGAATACCGATGCCCAGGCTTTGTCTATTACCGAAGCCCCTATCCGCGTCCAGCTCGGTGAAAAGCTCACCAGGGGCCTGGGCGCGGGCGGCGACCATATCCTGGGCCAGAAGGCAGCCGAAGAGAGCCGTGAGGAAATCGTCGAGATTCTCGAAGGCGCCGACATGGTTTTCATTACCTGCGGCATGGGTGGCGGCACCGGCACCGGCGCCGCTCCGGTAGTGGCTGAGGCCAGTAAGCAGACCGGGGCGCTTACTATCGCCGTGGTCACCAAGCCCTTCACTTTCGAAGGCGCCCACCGCACCGAGGTGGCTGATGACGGCATTGTCCGGCTATTAGGCAAGGTCGACACCCTTATCATCATTCCCAACGACCGGTTGCTCGACCTCTGCGACCAGCATACGGTGGTGGATAATGCCTTCAAGCTGGCTGACGATGTGCTGCGCCACGGTGTCCAGGCTATCGCCGAGGTTATCACCGTACCCGGGCTGATAAACCTTGACTTCGCTGACGTTAAGGCGGTGATGAAGGACGCCGGTCCGGCCTGGATGTCCATGGGAGTGGGTTCAGGTAAGAGCCGGGCTGTCGACGCGGCAAACGAAGCCCTGGCCAGCCCGCTGCTGGATGTTTCCATTGAGGGCGCTAACGGTGTGCTCTTCAATGTCTCCGGCGGCACCGGCCTTACCCTGTTCGAGGTTAACGAAGCCGCCGACGTCATCAAGGCGGCGGTAGACCCCGAAGCCAACATCATCTTCGGTGTGGCTCAAGACCCGAGCATGGGTGAAGAGGTAAGGATAACCCTGATTGCCACCGGCTTTGCTTCCAAGCTGGGGATGGCTGGCGTCAGTCGGGAAGAGGAGTTCAACGAGTTGCTTAGGGGCTTAAGAGGCAAGGAAGAGGAGCTGGATGTTCCCGCTTTCCTGCGACGCCCCCTGTTTAGTCACCGGCGCCAACCGATTACGCCGTCAACTAAACTAATACACACTCCGCCGGGCGCGCATTAGAGGTGGGTCCAGTGGCAAGAACGGAAAATACCGGCTGAAAAGGCTGTAGAGTGTTCTGGCTCTGCGGCCTTTTTTCTTTGTCAAAAAAATCGGGGGTAAAGGGGGGCTAAAACCATTGACAGGCACTATATCTTGTGGTATGGTTGCTCCGTAACCCAATATGATGTAGTGATTGACGATGAACTGTCCCTATTGCGGCCATAGCGAAGACAAGGTTATAGACTCCCGTGAGGTTAACGATGGCATACGCCGCCGGCGCCAGTGCCTGAGCTGCGGCGAACGCTTTAACACCTACGAACGGTTACAGCCCGCCAGCCTCTTCGTCATTAAAAAAGACGAGCGGCGCGAGGAATTCGACCGCGAAAAGCTGCTTTCCGGCATCCGCAAAGCCTGTGAAAAGCGCCCGCTGCCGACGGGCATCGTGGAAAAGCTGGTGGACGATATCGAGGCTGAGCTTTACCAGCTGGGCAAGGCGGAGATTGCCAGCACCGTCGTCGGCGACATGGTGATGGAAAAGCTGAAAAACCTGGACCACATTGCCTACATCCGTTTCGCCAGCGTCTACCGGGAGTTTGCCGATATCACCGCCCTGAAAGAGGAAGTGGATACCCTGCTCGACGCCGAAGCCGAGCTCTCAACTCCTTCCAGCCAGTTGTCCCTCCTCCCCGATGAGGGGACGGCGGGTGTGGCTAAAAGCCGGCGGAGGAAGCGGATATGAGCCCGTCTAGAAACAAAGCCGACGGCAAGCCGCTGGTGGACCGCACCAAGATTGCGCGGGCTGTCTTTAAGATGGCCGAGTCCATGGGCATTTCGGATAGAGACCGCGTCGAGCAGCTCACCTCCCAGGTTATCGAGCGCCTGGAACAAACACCGTCCCTGATGGCTAAGGAAGTAGTGGCGCAGCCGCTGCCGGGGATGGAAGACCTGGTTATCAAGCCCCGCCGCGTTACCCGCCTGCTCAGCGACGGCGAAATCGGGGCCGTGGTCAAGAAAATATTACAGGCCGAAGAGCCCCCCCTAAAGGCCGAAGAACTCAATCAAAAGGCCGAAGAGCCGACAAAACGAGAGGAGGTACAACCCAAGATGGAAACAACCACTATCGTTCAGACCCCCGTCTCGACCTCATCGGGCATCAAGCTCACCGAAAACGCTCTTCGTGTCCTGGAGAAACGCTATCTCAAGAAAGATAAACAGGGCAAGGTTGTCGAGGCGCCGGAGGATATGCTGCGCCGCGTGGCGCAGGCTATCGCCGCCGCCGAGCTTTTCTATGACCCCAAAGCCGACGTCAGGGCCAGGGAAGACGAGTTCTACCGGCTCATGGCCGACCTGGAATTCCTGCCCAACTCTCCCACCCTGATGAACGCCGGGCGGCGGCTGGGGCAGCTCTCGGCCTGCTTCGTCATTCCCGTCGAAGATTCGATAGATTCCATATTCGATGCCGTCAAGAATACCGCCCTTATCCACAAGAGCGGTGGCGGCACCGGCTTTTCCTTCTCCCGCTTGAGGCCGGAAAAGGACAGGGTCGGCTCCACCGGTGGTGTCGCCAGCGGCCCCGTTTCCTTTATGCGCGCCTTCGATATCGCCACCGACGTCATCAAGCAGGGGGGAATGCGGCGGGGGGCGAACATGGCTATCCTTAACGTTGACCACCCCGATATCATGCGTTTTATCGAGGCAAAAGCCGACCCGACCGCTTTTACCAACTTCAACCTCTCGGTGGCGGTGACCACCGCCTTCATGGACGCGGTCAAGACGGGCGACGAATACGACCTGGTCAATCCGCGCACCGGCGAGGTGGAGGGCAAGCTCAACGCCAGGAAGGTCTTTGATAAAATCGTGGATATGGCCTGGCATACCGGCGACCCCGGCATCGTCTTTATCGACCAGATAAACAAGGACAACCCCACCCCCCAACTGGGTAAGATTGAGTCCACCAACCCCTGCGGCGAGCAGCCCCTGCTCCCCTACGAGTCCTGCAACCTAGGCTCTATCCACCTGGCGCGGATGCTCAAAGCCACCGACGGCGGCTACGAAATCGATTACCCCAAAATGGCCCGGACGGTCAAGTCCGCCGTCAGGTTCCTGGATAACGTCATCGAGGTCAATAAGTTCCCCCTCCCCCAGATAGAGGATATGACCAAGAAGTCGCGCAAGATAGGGCTGGGGGTGATGGGCTTTGCCGACATGCTGCTCATGCTGGGCTTGCCCTATAACTCGGAGGAGGCGCTAAAAATCGGCACCGAGGTTATGCGCTTCGTTCACGACGAGGCCAAGAAAGCCTCGCAGGGGCTGGCTGAAGAGCGGGGCGTCTTCCCCGCTTTCCCGGGCAGCATCTATGATACGCCCGGCGGTCCCAAGATGAGAAACGCTTCCTGCACCACTATCGCTCCCACGGGTACATTAAGCATAATCGCGGGCTGTTCCAGCGGCATCGAGCCCCTCTTCGCTTTGAGCTACACCCGCAATATCCTGGACGGCGCCCAGATGGTCGAGGTGAACCCCTATTTCGAGCGGGTCGCCCGGGAGGGGGGCTTCTACTCCGACGAGCTGATGAAACAGCTGGCGGGGGGAGCTAAGCTTCGCGATATGGAGGGCGTCCCCGATAGAATCAAGCAGGTGTTCGTCACCGCCCACGAGATAACCCCCGAATGGCACGTAAAAATGCAGGCCGCCTTCCAGAAGTCCACCGACAACGCCGTTTCCAAGACGGTCAACTTCCCC
>DATKYX010000030.1:0-4806 GCA_035528255.1 Dehalococcoidales bacterium
AACGCCCGTCCCCATCACCGGCATCAACATGGGCAAGCTCGGCTTCATGACCGAGCTCGGCGCCAAAGAGGCCAAAGAAAAACTGCCCGCCCTGCTCGAGGGCAAGGGCTGGCTCGACGAAAGGGCGATGCTCGAAGCCGAAATCGACGCCGACGGCACCACCTATTACTCCCTCAACGACGTCGTGGTGGCGCGGGGCGCGATAGCCCGCGTCGTCTATGTCGAGGCCAGCATCGACGGCGAAAAGCTGACCATCTATAAAGCCGACGGCGTGGTGGTGGCTACCGCCACCGGCAGCACCGGCTATTCGCTGTCGGCGGGCGGCCCCATCCTCCACCCCCGGGCTAAGGAATACCTGCTCTCGCCCATACTGCCCCACCTCAGCCTGGGCTACAGCCTCGTCCTGCCGGCGACGGCGGTGGTCAAGCTGCGCGTAGCCACCGTCCACGAAGCGACCCTAAGCATAGACGGCCACATCAACCCCCCCCTGGCCGACGGCTCCGTCATCACCGTCCGGCATAGCTCTACTAAAGCCCGCTTCTTAAGGCTTCGCCCCGAAAACTCTTTTTACAGCTCCCTGGAGCAAAAACTGAAAGGAAAGCAATAAAATTGAAGATAGAAAAAGCTAAAATCAGCGACGTTCCCCTGATGCATAAGCTCATCAACCACTTCGCCGAAAAGGATGAAATGCTGCCCCGCTCGCTAAGCGAGCTCTACGAAAACATGCGTGACTGCTTCGTGGTCAAGGACGGCGACAAGCTCCTCGGCTGCGTGGCGCTCCACGTTTTCTGGTCCGACCTGGCCGAGGTAAGGTCGCTGGCGGTGGCCGAGGACAGCCGCGACAAGGGCATCGGCGTCGAGCTGGTCAAGGCCTGTATGCAGGAATCCAAAGAGCTGGGCATCGCCACCGTCTTCTGCCTGACCTACCGCCCCGACCTCTTTAAGAAGTTCGACTTCAAACAGGTGGACAAGATGGAGCTGCCGCGCAAGGTCTGGACGGAATGCTATCGCTGCCCCAAGTTCCCCGACTGCGACGAGGTCGCCCTTATCTACGAGATGGAAGCATAGCTTTGTCCGAAGAGACGCTATCCAGCCGTAAAATCTTCGAGGGGCGGGCGCTAAAGCTGCGGGTCGATACCGTTAAGCTCCCCGGCGGCAAAGAGACGACCCGCGAGATTGTCGAGCACGACCACTGCGTGGCGATTATCGCCCTCGACGACGCCGATAATATCCTGCTGGTCAAGCAATTCCGCAAGCCCGTGGAAAAAGAGCTGCTGGAGATACCCGCCGGCGGCATCGACCCCGGCGAAACCTCCGAGGAAGCCGTCCGCCGCGAGATGCGCGAGGAAACCGGCTTTCTCCCCCGCAAGGTGGAAAAACTGGGCGGCTTTTACTCCTCCCCCGGCTTCTGCACCGAATACCTCTACCTCTACCTGGCCACCGACCTGGAGCTCAAGCCCCTTAAAGCCGAGGACAGCGAGAGCATAACTTTAGTGCGGGTGCCTCTCAATCAGATTCCCGGCCTGATTGTCTCGGGCGCTATCTGCGACGCCAAGAGCATCGCCGGGCTGCTCGCCTTTCGGGAATACCAGAAGTCAGCCGACCTGGTCTGAGAGCTGGCGCCCCCCCACCAGGTGCAGGTGCAGGTGGGGCACCAACTGCCCCCCCTCCTTGCCGCAGTTTATCACCACCCGGTAGCCCCTCTCCGTAAGCCCTTCCTCTTCGGCCAGCCGGTTGGCGGCGGCGACCATGCGCCCCACCAGCGCTGAGTCGCTCTCAGAAAGGTGAGAGAGGCTGGCGAGGTGCCGGCGGGGGATAATCACTATGTGTACGGGCGCCTGTGGGTTAATGTCGCGGAAGGCGATTATTTCTTCGTCCTGATAGACGGTGTCGCTGGGTATTTCACCCTCTACAATCCGGCAGAAAATACAGTCCATTTGCCCTTCCCCTAGACCTTATTGTCATTCTGAAGGAGCGAAGCGACTGAAGAATCTCCACCCCCGTTTATTGCGTGGGGTAATCCTCCGGGTCCTGCTTCCTCCCCTTATATTCCGCCCTTCCCAGCTCGAAGAGGTCGCCCCCGTGGATGTCGTTGGCGACCACGGCCGGAAAGTTCTCCACCGTCAGCCGCATAACGGCTTCGGGCCCCAGATCCTCGTAGGCGATGACCTCGACCTCGGTGATAGCGCTGGCGAGCAGTGCGCCGGCGCCACCGGCGGCGGCTAGATAGACGGCTTTATGTTTCTTCAGCGCCCTTCTCACCTCCGGCGAGCGGCTGCCCTTGCCGATAATAACCTTAATGCCGGCGTCGAGCAGGCGCGGCGTGTAGGCGTCCATGCGGCGGCTGGTGGTCGGCCCCGCCGACCCGATGACCTTCCCCGGCGGCGCGGGCGAAGGCCCCATATAATATATCGTCTGTCCTTTGAGCGCGAAGGGCGGCTCCTTCTTCTTGTCCAGCGCCTCGATAATCCTCTGGTGGGCGGTGTCGCGGGCGGTGTAGATAAACCCGGAGACGAGCACGCTGTCGCCGACGGCCAGCTCCTCTATTTCCCGGGACTTAATCGGCGAGGTGATGTTGATAGTCATAGCGTAACCTCTTTGTGGCGGGCGCTGTGGCACTGCAGGTTAACCGCCACCGGCAGGCTGGTGATGTGGGTGGGCATAACCTCGGCGTGCACGGCCAGGGCGGTGACGGTGCCGCCGAAACCCAGCGGCCCCACCCCCAGCGCGTTCACCCGTATCAGCACCTCTTTTTCGAGGTGGGCAATCTCGGGGTCGGGGTTGGGCTCACCCACCTTTCTCAGCAGGGCTTTCTTGGCCATCAGCATCGCCTTCTCCCCGGTTCCCCCCACCCCCAGCCCGATAATCAGCGGCGGGCAGGGGTCGCCCCCCGCCTCCTCCACCGTCCGGGCCACCATCTCGATAACGCCCCGCTTCCCCTCGTTGGGCAGCAGCATGGCCAGACGGCTCTTGTTCTCGGCGCCGCCCCCCTTGGGCAAAACCGTAATCTTCAGGCTGTTGCCGGGCACAATCTCGGTGTGAATAACAGCCGGGGTGTTGTCGCGGGTGTTTACGCGGTCGGAGAAGGGCTGGCTGACGATGCCCTTCCTCAGATAGCCCTGGTAGTAGCCCCGCCGCACCCCCTCCTCGACGGCTTTATTCAGGTCGCCGCCAATGATGTGGACATCCTGCCCTATCTCCAGGAAGACGACGGCGGTGCCGCAGTCCTGGCAGAGGGGCAGCTTTTCTTCTTTAGCGATGCGGGCGTTCTCGATAATCTGGGTCAGGAACTCCCGGCCCAGCGGGGATTGCTCGGCCTGGTGGGCTTGCCTCAGGGCGGAGAGCACGTCTTCGCCGAGGAAGAAGTTGGCTTCCTGGCAGAGCCTGGCTACGGCCTGGGTGATGGCGCTGGCTTCAATCTCTTTCAATCCCCACCCCCCGAGGTTTTATTTCCCACCCAATACCCACCCTACAGAGGTGTAACCTCTATATACTTCTCCTTACCCAAATGGCCTACTCGCAGGAGAAACTCTGTATAAACCTCCGCATCTCCTTTTCGGGCTGCTCGTTAATTAGTATTAGTTGCATTATTCTCTGGCTGGATGAACAGTACCAAATACCAGTAATACCCGGTGCCTCCCACCCTGGTAAGGTGAATTCCATCATCGCAAAAGTTACCTCAAAACCAGCTATTTGCTGGGTTGAAAGGTCTCCCGTTATTTCTGCTTGTAAAGTGCCACCTGCTGATTCAAAGCTGTTAGGGGTAGTAAGAATAGAGAGCCTTATCTCTTCCTGTGTAAATTCAGGGACTGCCGTAGCCCATAATAGCATGAAGTTCTTCTCAGTGCTAATAACTGCTCCTTCTTCATAACTTGCAGTTCCCTTCTGAAGGACTTGGTCTTCAATGCTAACGGTATACTCTTCTAATTTGAGTTCTTCTGATAATGTGAACGATATATCATGTTTGCTAAATGTTTGCAGTTCTTCACCACAACTCACCATCAAACCTGAAGCTAGCACCGAAATTAGCAGAATTGCTATTAGGTATCGTTTCATTGCTCTCCCCCCACCTACTCTCCCCCTTTGAAAAAGGGGGATTAAGGGGGATTTTCGCCCCTAAACCCCCAGCGTTTTAATCAACTGCTTAATGCCCTCGGCGGAATCGTATAACTCTTGTTTTTCCCCGGCGCTCAGCTCCAGCTCGACTATCTCCTCGATGCCGTCCTTGCCCAGCCTTACGGGCACGCCGATGACGCTGTCTTTTATCCCGTACTCCCCGTCGAGGAGAGCGGCGCAGGGCAGGACCTCTTTCTTATCGAGGATTATAGCCTCGGCCATGCGGGCGATGCCCGCCGAAGGGGCGTAAAAAGCGCTGCCGACTTTAAGCAAATCGACGATTTCCCGCCCGCCGTGGACGGTGCGCTCCACCAGCCTGTCTATGGTCTCCGGGGGCAAAAGCTCGGTAAGCGGCTTGCCCCTGACCGTGGTCAGGCGGGGGATAACCACCATGTTCAGCCCGTGCGCCCCCAGCACCCAGGCGGAGATATCTTTAGGCGATACCTTAAGCTCGGCGGCGACGCAGGTGCTCAGCCGGGCGGAATCCAGTGCCCCCGACATGCCGACGACGCGTTTTCGGGGAAACCTACTCGCCTGGACGGCCAGGTAGGTCATGGCGTCGAGCGGATTAGAGACCATGAGAATAACGCACTGCGGCGAGTATTTAACGATATTCTTGACGACACCGCCCACGATTTCGGCGTTGGCCGCCAGCAACTGGTCGCGGGTCATGCCCGGTTTGCGGAAGAG
>DATKYX010000031.1:0-5334 GCA_035528255.1 Dehalococcoidales bacterium
CGGCGAAAAAAGCCGCCGTGCCATTCTACGTTCTGTGCGAGACGCTCAAGTTCGACCACAGGATGAGAAGCGACAAGGTCGACCTCGAGGAGAAAGAGCCCTCCGAGGTTATCGGCAAGGGCAAGCTGCCGCCGCAGGTCGATGTCAAAAACCCCCACTTCGACATTACCCCCCTGGGGCTGGTGACGGGGGTGGTCACCGAAAACGGGCTGCTGGCGCCGGAAGGGGTCAGCGGCTATATAAAACGGCTACTCTCCGCTTGACTCTAAGCTTGCCTTTATCTTGGGGGAACTGAGCAGGAAACCGGCGATATACATTTCCCCGTCTATATCTTCGAAGTAAACGGTGATGATAACGCCCTCCGGCTCCTCGCTGAAGTTAGCTTTATAGTAAACAACAGTGTAGCTGTTCTCGGTCTCCGCCTTCTGGAATTCCTTGTCTATATAGTCGCCGATGAGACTCTTTATTTCCTGGCTGCCTGTATTAAAGTCGGCCTCGTTTATGGTGGCTTTAGCTTCGGGACTGAGGTACTGCGTAAAGGCGGCGTAATCACCGTCGCTCATACCCTGCGCGGTAACCTCTGTCATCTGGCTGGCGTAGTCCGGCTCCGCCATCTGTTCACCACAGGCCGCCAGTCCGCCGACAACGACGAGCAGGATGAGCAGCCCGCAGGCCGCCTTAACTATTAACTTCGACATTTTTACCTCCAGTCTATAATACCCGCGACAGCGCCTCCTTGAGCTTGGGCACGGTCCAGTAGTTGTCTATATCCTCCGGTTTTATCCACCTCGCCTCTTTATGCTCCCAGTCTATTCTTATTTTACCCCTGTCCTCGATGCGGAAAAGATAGGGGTGGACCACCCACCTTATCCCCAGTCCCTCGTCCTCGACATCCAGCGGCTCGCCCCGCTTTATCATCTCCACCTCCCCCCGCCCCAAGCTCGTCTCCTCCTCTATCTCGGTCAGGGCTTGCTCATCGGCGCCGTTCTCGATGTAGCCGCTGACCCCCGCCCAGCTCCCCCGGTAGCTGCCCACCTCCCCGCTGCGGCGTAAAATCAGTATCTCGCCCCCCGATTCCAGGAAGCAGGTAACCACCCTTTTCTCCTGCAGCATGTTTTAAGGCTCTACTTCTCGCCGACCTTGGAGTCACCCGAAAGGGACAGGTCGCCCAGGTCGGGGTCGCCGACATATTCCACCCTGGAGCCCCCCGAGAGGTCGACATTGATGGTGCCGCTGATATTGATGGTGGCCCGGCTGCCCCCGCTCATGTTGATAAAGGCATTATCGATGGGGAAATCCTCCAGGTCGAGCTGGCTTCCGCCCGAGGCGTTGATGAATAGGTCGTCGCCCGAGCCCTCCAGGTTGACCTGGCTGCCCCCCGTAAGCTCGAATTCGGCGTCACCCGCGCTTATATCGCCGCTGAGCCGGCTGCCCCCCGACAGGTTGGCCTCAAAGCCGTGCGTGGAGCTGAAATCGCTGATGTTGGCCCGGGAGCCCCCGCTTAGCTCTATCCAGTATAGGTTGGGCATGGTGACCTCGGCTTTCAGCGTTACCGAGTTATAGAAGCGGGTCCCCCGCAGCCTGATTTCCAGCGTGTCGCCGGACTTGGACACCTCGACGTATTCCAGCACGTTGTCGTCGGCGGTTATCTCGATGCTGAAGTTGCCCGACATGGTCACCTCTACCTCGAAGCCATTATGGGCTTCGATACGGCTGAAATCCCTGAAGTCGTACGTTTCGGTGGTCAGGTCGCCGGAGCCGTTGATGACATCCCCGATGCAGCCCCCCGCCCCCCACGCGGTCAGGGCCACCAGCATTAAAACGACCGCTATGGTAACCGTCCGCTTTTTCATCGTCCCCCTCCTCGATAGTTTATTTCAGCTTTATGAGATAGTCTTTTAGCCAGAGCAGGGCTTCTTCGGCGGCGCTCTGCTTGTTCTGCTCCCGGTCTCCCCGGAAGTTGTGCTTCCGGCTGTAGGTCATCTCCCCGTGCGACAGGCCGAGATAGAATAGCCCCACCCCTTTTTCCGCCGTCGCCCCGCCCGGCCCCGCGATGCCCGTGTCGGCGATACAGATATCGGCGCCTAAGAGCAGCCGGCCGCCCTCGGCTAGCTCCTCGGCTACCTGGGGACTAACGGCGCCGTACTGAATCAGGGTGTCCTCGCCCACCCCCACCACCCCGCTCTTGACCTCGTTGCTATAGGCGGTCACCGAACCCTTATAATAGTCCGAGCTGCCGGGGACGTTGGTGATGCGGTGGGATATAAGCCCTCCCGTGGCCGATTCCACCGCTCCCAGCGTCAACCCCTTCCGGCGGAGCAAATCGCCGATTTCCTCTTCCAGGCTCATAAAATACCTCCCCCTCGCGGTGTATGGTGTTTTGGGTCGGAAGCTAGAAGTATTATAGCCTAATCAGCGCTGGTGCGGAAGCGCCATACGGCGATGACGGCGAACAAGACGGCAAAGCCGACCAGGGCCAGCATCTCCGGGACCACGGCGCCGAAGTCGGCGCCGAAGAGCATCAGCTTGTTAAAGCCCGTCGTCGCCCAGCCGTGAGGGGTTATCTTGGCCAGGGCTTGCATCCACTTGGGCAGGATAAACAGCGGCCACCAGCAGCCGCCCAACGGCGCCAGCACCAGCGAAGCCAGCGTGGCGATGGAGCCGGCGCTGCGCTGGGTCTTGACCAGCGTCGCCAGCATAATGGTAAAGGCGGCGGACATAATCACCATCAGGATGGAAAGCACGATAACCGCCGCCGGCGAAGGCCCCAGGTCGAGGTTAAAGGCTAAAATGCCGACCACCCAGAAGAGCAATATCTGAATCAGCCCCTTGGCCGCCGTGCCGGTGAAGATACCCCCCAGGAGAGCCTCCCGCCTCACCGAGCTGGCCATCAGCCTTTCCAGGGTATGGTTCTGGCGCTCGCGGACGATGGTCTCGGCGCCGATGGCGGCGCCGAAGAAGACGAACATCACCAGGTAGCCGGGAATGACAAAGTTAGAGGCGCTCTCCTCCTCTACCTCACCCACCTTCTCCGTCCCGTATTCGATAAAGGCTTCCCCGCCCGACTGCCCCGCCAGGATCTGCTGGATAATCTGGCCGATGGCGGCGGTGTCGTCGGGGGCGATTATCCCCTGCTCGATGAGCAGTTCAATGGTGGCGCCGGCGATAACGTAGTGCGAGCCCACCCGTGAGGCGATGGTCTGGCTTAAGCCCGATAGGGCTGCCCTGTCGCTGGTGGCTTCGGCGTCGGTCACCACCTCCAGTTCGGTGCCCGCCCCCGTCATTATCCCCTCGGTGAAGTCGGCGGGGAAGGCGACGAAGCCGCTTATATCCTTATCCTCGACGGCCTGGTAGGCTTCGTCGTAGTCCATTAAGATTATATCCCAGTCGCCCGCGCCCTCCAGGGCGTCGATTATCTGGTAGCTTAAGCCCCCCTCCCCCTCTTCGCTGACGATATGCAGCTGCAGCTTGGTATCCTCGACGGCGCCCAGGTTCATAAAGGTGAACATGGTGATAAAAAAGAAGGGGAAGAGTATAAAGAATATCAGCGCTCCGCGGTCGGTGACGAAGAGCCTCAAGTCTTTGAGGGCGATGAACCATATATTCCTGAGTTGTCTCATTGCTGCCTATTTGCCTCCGGGCATAACCTTAAAGAGAACGCGGCTCAGGCCCAGCCCGACCACGGCCACCCCGGCCAATATCCCCAGCTCCATGCCCAGGTTAGCCAGCGAGCCTCCCTCGGAGATTATCGTCTTAAAGGCGTCGTTGGCGTAGGTGTTGATAGAGAAGCGGCCTATTGTATAGAGCAACGAGCCCTCGCTGACTTCGAAAAAGGTGCCGCCCAGCATCACCATGACCATGGTGAAGAAGACGGCAATCCAGGTGGCGCTGTCCTCGGTGCGGGCGATGGCGGCGATAATCATCCCCAGCCCGCTGGCGGCGGCGGCAAAAACCAGGGCGATAACCAGGCACTCGATAAAGGTAAGGGGAGTGAAGAGCTGGAAGACGATATAGGCCAGTATTAACAGGATTACCGTCTGCACGAAGCCGCGGGAAACATTAGCCAGGAACTTGCCCGCGAAAAGCTCACCCGCGCTCAGGCGGGTGGTGAGCAGCCTCTCCAGCGTCCCCTTGCGGCGCTCCTCGACGATGGCGCGGGCGCTTAAGGTGATGGCGAAGAGGACGAACATGGTAATCACCCCGGGCAGAAACATATTGACCGGGTCGGGGCTGGAGCCCACCGTCTGCTCGTTGACCCCGATTACGGGGCTTGCCCGCTCCGCGTCGAGGTAGTTCTCTACGGTAAGGGATATGCGCGCCTGGGGAATATCGTATTCGGCCAGGGCGCTGTTTACGTCGTTATAGACCTGGAACTCCTGGTTCATCTGCTCGGCGACGCCGCGCACCAGGCTGGCTACTATCTGCCCCTCATCCCCGCCGTTGCCCCGTTGCTTGAAGAGCAGTTGCGTCGGCTCCCCCGCGGCGAGTTTGGCCGAGAAGTCCTCCGGTATATAAATGACCATCAACAGGTCGGAGTTATCCAGCTTGGTATCGGCGTCCTCGGCGGCCAGTACCTCGATATCGAGGACGTCGATTGCCTCGAGCTGCTCTAAAAAGACCGTGGAGTAGACGCCGCCCTCGTCTTCGTTAACCACGTGAGCGGTGCCGTGGAACAGGGAATCCCCGCCGAAGGCGAAGTACATCAGGGCGAAGATGATTATGGGTAGAAGCAGGCTGAAGGCAAGGTCGGCCTTGTCCTGCAGGTAGGTTCGGACTTCCCTTAGGGCGACGATAAAGGCTCTATTCATATGGCTAATCGCGGAGGCTGCGTCCGGTCATTTTCAGGAAGACGTCCTCCAGGGTTACCTTGTCCGGCGGCCCTATCTGTTTCTTGAGGTTGTAGGGGGTGTCGAGGGCGATTATCTGCCCCCCGTCGATAATAGCCACGCGGTGACAGAGGCGGTTAGCCTCCTCCATATAATGGGTGGTGTAAAGTATGGTCATCCCCCCGTCCCGCAGCCCCTCGATAGTCTCGTAGATGTTATTCCGCGACTGGGGGTCGATGCCCACCGTCGGCTCGTCCAGGAAGAGAAGCTTGGGGGCTCCCATCAGGGCGATGGCCAGGTTGATGCGCCGCTTCATGCCCCCGGAAAACTTGGCTATCTTCCCCTTGGTTCTCTTCTCCAGCCCCATCATCTTCAGGTGCTTCATGGCCTGGGCTTTGGCTTCCTTGCCGCCCAGTCCCACCATCCGCCCGAAAAAGACCATGTTATCCAGGGCGGAAAGGTCTTCGTAGAGGGCCAGATCCTGGGGGCAAACACCGATGAGGGCGCG
>DATKYX010000032.1:0-8471 GCA_035528255.1 Dehalococcoidales bacterium
CTTCTCTGGGCTGGAGCGTCTGGGCGGTATTGCTCGTCCTCGGCATCTGCATGTATATCGCCATGCCCGTCACCGAGTCTCACATCATTACCCACGCCCCCCAGCGCTACCGCTCCACCATACTCGGTATCTACTACGCCGCCAGCCGGGGAGGCGTTGGCTTAAGCCTGCCGGTGATGGGCTTTCTCGCCGACCGCTACGGCTTCGAAACCAGCTTCACCGTCGCCGGAGCGGTGATGGTGGGGGTGGCTCTCGTCTGCTCGGTATCCCTGTGGAGAAACCGTAGCTGAAGCGCCTTGCACCCATCCGCACTAGCAAAGATTGCCAAACAATAATTGCCACTGGTTTACCCCTGTGTTAGAATTGCCTTGAAAATGACTAATAAAGACCTCAAATACTGGGTCGGCTTCAGCCTGGTACCCCGCATCGGGCGGGTCAAGCTCTCCCTGCTCGGAAACCAGTTCGGCAAAATGGAAGAAGCCTGGCGGGCTACCCCCGCCGAGCTAAGCCATTCCGGGCTGGACAAGAGTTCGGTAAACGCCATCGTCAACTGGCGGCCCAAGATTTCGCTGGAAGAAGAGATGGAAAAACTGGAGCGTCACGGCGTAAAAGCCTTCACCTTCCGCGATGAGGGCTACCCCGCCCGGCTCAAGCAGATATACGACTATCCCCCCATACTTTATGTCAAGGGCGCCATACTGCCCCAGGACGAGTGGTGCTTGGCAGTAGTGGGCACCCGCAAAGCCACCGTCTACGGACGCCAGACCGCCGAAGAGATAGTCGCCGACCTGGCGCGAAACAAAATCACCATCGTCAGCGGCTTAGCTAGAGGCATAGATTCCATAGCCCACCGCAGCGCTTTAGAAGCGGGCGGCAGGACGCTCGCCGTCTTCGGCTGCGGGCTGGATATTATTTACCCCGGCGAGAACGCCTCGCTGGCTAAGACTATCGCTGAAAACGGCGCGCTGATAAGCGATTTTCCGCTGGGCGCCGAGCCCCGGAGAGAAAACTTCCCCCTGCGCAACCGTATTATGAGCGGTCTGAGCCTGGGGGTGCTGGTTATCGAGGCCGGCGAGGGCAGCGGCGCTTTAATCACCGCGCAACGGGCGGTGGAGCAAAACAGAGAGGTCTTCGCCGTTCCGGGCAGCATTTTCTCTCTGGCCAGCCGCGAGACCAACCGCCTTATCCAGGACGGAGCCAAGCTGGTCCGCGACTACACCGATATTTTAGAGGAGCTTAACCTGAGAGCGGTAGCTCACCAGATGGAGCTTAAAGAGACTATCCCCGCCTCCGACACCGAGTCGCTCCTGCTCAAGCATCTGAGCGCCGAACCCACCCACATAGACGAGGTCTGCCGCGGCAGCGGCTTGCCCACAGCCACCGTCAGCAGCACGCTGGCGATGATGGAACTTAAGGGCATGGTGAGGCAGGTAGGCGCGATGAACTATATTCTCTCCCGCGAAGTCCGCGAGGTATATAAAGTAAGGGTAGATTAAATTATGTCAAGCAAAAAACTGGTCATAGTTGAGTCGCCGGCAAAGGCGAGGACGCTGAGCAAGCTGCTGGGCAGCAACTACAGCCTCAAGGCTTCTATGGGACACGTAAGAGACCTGCCTCGTAGCCAGCTCGGCGTAGACATTGAAGAAGGCTTTGCCCCCAAATACGTCATCCCCCGGGCTAAAACCAAAATTGTCAACGAGCTAAAGAAGGCGGCTAAGACTGCCTCCGCTATTTACCTGGCCACCGACCCCGACCGCGAGGGTGAGGCTATCTCCTGGCACCTTCAAGAGGTAACCAGGACCAACCGCAAGCCCTACCGCCGCGTTGTCTTCCACGAAATCACCAAGGAAGCCATCAAGCGCGCCTTCGACAACCCCCACGACATCAACATGCAGTTGGTCAACGCCCAGCAGGCAAGGCGCATACTGGACCGGCTGGTCGGTTATAAAATCAGCCCCCTGCTCTGGCAGAAGGTCAGAAGGGGCCTGTCGGCAGGCAGAGTCCAGTCGGTGGCGGTGAAAATCGTCGTCGACCGCGAGCGCGAAATCGAGAAGTTCGTCCCCGTGGAATACTGGACGATTGAAGCCGAGCTGGCTAAGGCGGCGGACAAAACCACCTTCAAAGCGCTATTGATTGGCCTTGACGACGGCACCAAGCTGGAGATTAAAAACGAAGAAGAAGCCGCCGAACTCAGCGAGAAGCTGGAAAAAGCCGGCTACAAAGTGGCTAAGGTAGCCACCAGGAAAGCCACCCGCCAGCCCGCCCCACCCTTCATCACCAGCACCCTGCAGCAGGAAGCCTGGCGCAAGCTCCATTTCAGCGCCAAGCTGACGATGAGCGTCGCCCAGGAGCTCTACGAAGGCCTACCCATCGGCAAAGAAGGCGCGGTGGGCATTATCACCTACATGCGCACCGACTCCACGCGGGTCGCCCGCTCGGCTATTACCGAAACGCGGGAATTCATCGCCCAGAAATACGGCGACCAATACCTCCCCGCCCACGCCCGCGCCTTCACCAGGGCGGTCAAGGGGGCGCAGGAGGCGCACGAAGCCATCCGCCCTACCAAAATCCACCGCGAGCCCGAATTTATTAAGCAATATCTGAGCAACGCCCAGTTCAAGCTCTACCAGCTCATCTGGAAAAGAATGGTCGCCAGCCAGATGGCGGCGGCTACCTTCGATAACACCACCGTCGATGTTCAAGCCCGCCACGCTCTCTCCAACAGCGGCTATCTCTTGCGGGCAACCAGCTCGGTCAACACCTTCCCCGGCTTTATCGTGCTTTATACCGAGGGCAAGGACGAAGCCGAGGAAAAGCCCGGCTCCACCCTACCCCGGCTGGCTAAAGGCGACAAGCTCAAGCTGATAGAGCTTTTCTCCGAGCAGCACTTCACCAAGCCCCCGCCCCGCTTCACCGAGGCGACGCTGATTAAGATGCTCGAGCAATGGGGCATCGGGCGGCCCAGCACCTATGCCCCCATCCTCTCCACCATTCAGGATAGAGAGTATGTGGACAAGACCGAGGGCAAATTCCAGCCCACCAAGCTCGGTTTCGTCGTCAACGACCTGCTGGCGAAACACTTCCCCGGCATCCTCGATATTAACTTCACCGCCTATATGGAAGACGAACTGGACAAGGTAGCCAACGAAGATAAAAACTGGGCGGTGGTCATCCAGGAGTTCTACTCCCCCTTCGAGAAGAGCCTGGAGAGCGCCGCCGAGAATATGGAAAAGGTAACGGTGGAAGAAGCCACCGACGAAATCTGCCCCAAGTGCGGCAAGCCCATGGTGGTCAAGTTCGGGCGCTTCGGCAAATTCATAGCCTGCAGCGGCTATCCCGACTGCAAATTCACCAAGTCATTCCAGGTAAAGGTCGGCGTCAAGTGCCCCCAGTGCGGCGGCGATATCGTGCAGAAGAAGAGCAAGAAGAAGCGCATCTTCTACGGCTGCAGCAACTACCCCGACTGCACCTTCGCCACCAACCTCAAGCCTTTGCCCCAACCCTGCCCCAAGTGCGGCGGGTTGCTCACCGTCTATAGAGGCAACCTGGCAAAATGCATCAAATGTGCCTTCAGGGGGAAGGTGGCCGAGACAGTAGAAGGAGAGGCACAAACAATCGAAACCACCGCCGCGCCGGTGAAGGCAAAAGCCAAAAGAGTAGTCAAAAAGACTACCAAGAAAGTTACTAAGAAGAAAAGCCCGACTAAGGCAAAGGCGAAGAAGAAGACCGAGAGCTAAAACGGGGTGGTCAGGACCAAACCATGCAGGAAATCTTTAATAGATATATCACCCACCTCGAAGCCGAACGCAACGCCTCCCCCTACACCGTACGCAACTACAAAGCCGACCTCCTCGACTTCTTCTACTTCCTCAAAGAGAAAAAGGTGGCTGCCCTCGACGAGGTAAACCGCCAGGTCCTGCGCGACTACCTGGGGCATTTAGTGGAAAAAGGCATCGTCAAAGGCAGCATCGCCCGTAAACTCTCGGCAATTCGCTCCTTCTACCGCTACATGGTGCGGGAAAAGATAATCGAAGCCAACCCCATCAAAACCGTCTCCTCACCCAAGCTGGACAAGCGCCTGCCCTCATTCCTGACACTGAACGAGGTCACGCGGCTGATCGAAGCCCCCGACCTCTCCACCCCCCAGGGGCTCCGCGACCGCGCTTTGTTGGAGTTGCTCTACGCCTCCGGCCTGAGGGTAAGCGAGCTTACCAGCCTGGAGCTGGGGCAAATCAACCTGGATAGCAACGAAATCCGCGTCTGGGGTAAGGGCTCTAAGGAAAGAGTGGTATTGATGGGCGAGCCCGCCGCCGAGGCGATAAGGGTCTACCTTGAGCAAGGCAGACCTAAACTATTGACGGCAAAAAGAAGCAACGCCATCTTCATTACCCGCTACGGCCAGCGCTTCCCGGAAAGAAGCGTGCAGAAGATACTGGAAAAATACACCAGCCAAGCGGGGCTTAAAAAACGGGTGCACCCCCACATGCTGCGCCATACCTTCGCCACCCACCTGCTCGACGGCGGCGCCGACCTCAGGGTCGTCCAGGAGCTTTTGGGGCACGAGCGCCTGTCATCCACCCAGATTTACACCCACGTCACCAAGAAGCAGGCGAGGAAGGTTTACCTGGCGGCGCACCCCATGGCTAAAGAGAAAGGCGATGAAACTGAAGATAAAGAATAGGTTACAAAAGCTTATCGGGAGACTTGGAGAACAAGATATTGAAGGTATCTTTATCTCCCAGCCGGAAAACCGCCGCTACCTCTCCGGTTTCGCCGGCTCGGCGGGCTTTCTGTTTATTACCGCTAAAGACAGCGTCTTAGCCACCGACTCGCGCTATACCGCCCAGGCTAAGAGCCAGGCGCCCGACTACAGGCTGCTCACCATAAGCGGCGATATGAGCCGCTGGTTTCCACAGTTAATAGACGAACTGAGTATAAAGCGGCTGGGCTTCGAATCCGAGCATATCGCCTTCGCCCAGCACCGGCGGTTATGTGATATACTGAATAAAGGCAACTCCGGGCTTAAACTCATCCCCGTTGACGGTGTCGTGGAATCGCTGCGGGCGCTAAAAGAGCCCGAGGAAATCGAGCTTATGACCCGAGCCGCCGGGATTGCCGACGCCGCCATGAATCATATTCGGGGAAAGCTTTGCTTCGGCATGACGGAACTGGAAGCCGCCTGGGAGATAGAAAAATTCATGCGGGAGGCAGGCAGCCAGCCTACTCCTTTTGAGATTATCGTCGGAGCAGGCCCCAACGCCGCCCTGCCCCACGCCCACCCCTCGGAACGGGCCATCGGGGAATCCGAGCCGGTAGTCATCGATATCGGCGCCAGGGTAGAGGGCTACGGCAGCGACCTGAGTCGGACTTTCTGCCTGGGCGCTCCCGACGAAACCTTTAAAAAAGTATACGACACCGTCCTCAGCGCCCAAAAGACGGCCATAGCCATAACTAAAGAGGGAATGAGCGGTAGTGACGCCGACCAGATAGCCAGGACGGTCATCGAGGAAGGCGGCTACGGCGACAAGTTCGGCCACGGTCTGGGGCACGGAGTGGGCTTAGCCCCTCACGAGTCGCCCCGCCTTGGCCCCAACTCCCCGGACAAGCTTAGCGACAACATGGTCTTTACCATCGAACCCGGCATCTACCTGGAGGGCTGGGGAGGGGTAAGAATCGAGGATATGGTGGTGATGGAGGGCGGAAAATTAAGACAAATCTCGCAAGCCGAGAACTAGAACACTTTGGAGTGGATATATGATTGACAGCGGTGAACTGAAAAAAGGGGTTACCATCGAGCTGGACGACAAGCTGTACCAGGTTATTTCCTACCAGCATATCAAGATAGGGCGCGGCGGCGCCATAGTCAAAATGAAGCTGCGCGATATCCGCGGCGGCCACACCATCGAGCGCACCTTCCAGGCCAGCGAAAAATTCAAGCTGGCACGGCTGGAATCCCGCATTATGCAATACCTCTATAACGACAGCGATTCCTACTACTTTATGGACGAAAAGACCTTCGAGCAGATACCTATGTCTGCCGACCAGCTCGGCGACACCCTCAACTACCTCAAGGAGAACGCATCGGTGGAGGTAACCAGCTACCAGGGCAAGCTGATAGGTGTGGAGTTGCCCATCACCGTCGAGCTCGAGGTGGCGGAAACGGGCCCCGGTTTCAAGGGGGATACCGCCACCGGGGGCACCAAGCCGGCCAAGCTGGAAACGGGCATCACCATCCAGGTGCCCCTCTTCATCAACAACGGCGATATGCTTAAGATCGACACCCGCACCGGCCAATACCTGGAAAGGGTTAATTAAATCAAATTGCTGAAAGCCGACCTTCACATGCACAGCCGGTACTCACTGGATTGCAATATGCCCCTGGAAAAGATAATCGAGCGCTGCCGGGAAGCCGGGGTGAACTGCATCGCCCTCTGCGACCACGGCACCGCCGAGGGAGCGTTAAAGCTGCGGGAAATAGCGCCCTTCAAGGTAATCGTCGCCGAGGAGGTCTTAACCCCCTACGGCGAAATTATGGGCATGTTCCTCGAAGAAACCATACCCAGCGGGCTGTCGGTAGAAGAGACAATATCCCGAATCAGGGCTCAAGGCGGGCTGGTCTGCATCCCCCACCCCTTCGACACCTTCCGCCACTCGGCGCTAAAAAGCCATGTCATCGAGGAAATCGCCGACCGGATAGATATCTTCGAGGTGCTCAACGCCCGCGGCGTTCTGGGCCGGGATTCGGCTAAGGCCGAAGCCTTCGCCGCCAAGCACAGGCTCATCCGCAGCGCCGGCAGCGACGCCCATACCCCAAGGGAAATCGGCAACGCCTATGTGGAAATGCCCGATTTCGAAGGCAGGGACGACTTCCTCGAAGCCCTGAAAAAGGGCAAAATCTCAGGGCGCCGCACCAATCCCCTTATCCACTTCGCCAGCCTCTGGGCCAGAATCAAGAGCAAACTCTCCAACTGACCAAAGGATTTTTGAGCCGCCCCCTATAGCATAGGGAGGCTGGGTAGTCCACCCCATAGGGTGAGATGGGTGGGAAGAAAGACACTGGTATAATGGAGTGGAGCGGGGCAAAAGAGAGATTTAAAGGGGTTACACCCCTATAGGGTGGGCTTTGGGTGGGACGAATAACGCACGTTAGAATGGACAAAACCCCGATTTTAAAGGGGGTAGGATTGAAAACCTATCGATTGGGCTGGTTCTCCACCGGCCGGGATAAAGCCGCCCGGGACCTGCTCACCGTGGCGCAACGGAGCATCGCCCTCGGCGAAATCGAGGCAGAGCTCTCCTTCGTCTTCTGCAACCGCCGGCGCGGCGAAGCCAAAGACAGCGACCTCTTCCTGGAACTGGTCGAGAGCTACGATCTTCCCCTCGTTAGCTTTTCCTCAAAAGACTTCGAAACGAACCACCCCCGCCTCTCCCCCCAGTGGCGACTCGGCTATGACCGCGAGGTAATGAAGCGCCTTGAGGGCTTCGACGCCAACATCTGCGTCATGGCCGGCTATATGCTCATCATCAGCGCCGAGATGTGCCGCCACTATGATATGATTAACCTCCACCCCGCCGCCCCCGGCGGCCCCAAGGGCACCTGG
Source organism: Dehalococcoidales bacterium (assembly GCA_035528255.1). Classification (GTDB taxonomy): domain Bacteria; phylum Chloroflexota; class Dehalococcoidia; order Dehalococcoidales; family BS750m-G39; genus E44-bin88. The sequence continues at coordinate 7,602 of DATKYX010000032.1, forward strand.
CAGGAGGTAATCTGGCAGTTAATGGAAACTAAAGCCGAAGCGACGGGGGTGATGATGCACCTGGTGACGCCGGAGCTGGACGAAGGACCTCCGGCGACCTACTGCACCTTCTCTATTCGGGGCAAGCCCTTCGATAAATACTGGCGGGAAATAGAAGGACAATCTATCGCCGAAATCAAGCAAAAACAGGGCGAAAACAATAACCTCTTTAAAACCATCCGCCGTCACGGCCTGGCCCGCGAGTTCCCCCTCATAATCGCCACCCTCAAGGCTTTCAGCCGGGGCAAGGTTAAAATAGAGGGGGACAAAGTGGTCGGTGCTGACGGCAAGCCGATTAAAGGGTATAATCTAACCGAAGAGATTGATAAATTGTTGAGGTAAAAAAATAATGGCTAAATTCATTGCCTTTGACCTTGAAGGCCCCCTATCCCCCCAGGATAACGCCTACGACCTGATGAAACTCTTCCCCAACGGCGATAAGATTTTCGAAGTTATCAGCCGCTACGACGACCTGCTCACCCTGGAAGAAAGACCCGACTACGAGCCGGGCGATACCCTGGCCCTCATCGTGCCCTTCCTTATCCTGCACAACATCACCGAGGACAATATCGCCACCCTGTCCGCCGAAGCCAGCCTCACCGGCGGCGCGGCTAAGCTAATCTCCTGGCTCCAGAACAACAGCTGGAAGATATTCTGCATCAGCACCACCTATGAGCAGTACGCCCGCTACATCACCCAGAAGCTGGACTTCTACGCTCATAATGTCGCTTCCACCCCCTTTCCCCTCGATAAGTTCCGGTCGACCCTGACCGAAGCAGAAAAACGGCTGCTTAAAGAAGCGGAAGAAGATATATTGACCATGCACCCCCC
>DATKYX010000033.1:0-5371 GCA_035528255.1 Dehalococcoidales bacterium
CGCGATATGGAGGGCGTCCCCGATAGAATCAAGCAGGTGTTCGTCACCGCCCACGAGATAACCCCCGAATGGCACGTAAAAATGCAGGCCGCCTTCCAGAAGTCCACCGACAACGCCGTTTCCAAGACGGTCAACTTCCCCCAGGAAGCGACGCGGGAGGACATCACCACCGTCTATAAGATGGCTTACGAAGCGGGGCTTAAAGGTATAACCATCTACCGCGACCGCAGCCGCGATTCCCAGGTATTGACCACGGGCAAAGAGAAGAAGGAGGAAAAAGCCACTAAGCTGACGCCCCGCCAGAGACCCACCGAAACCAGGGGAGCGATTACCAAGGTCAGCACCGGCTGCGGCTCTCTCTATATCACGGTGGCTTATGACGACAAGGGCATTTTCGAGGTCTTCGCCACGCTGGGCAAGTCGGGCGGCTGCGCCTCCGCCCAGCTCGAAGCCACCTGCCGCCTGATAACGCTGACGCTCCGTTCCGGGGTGGATGTCGCCTCGGTGGTGAAGCAGTTGCGGGGTATCCGCTGTCCCAACATGGCCTGGGAGGACGGCAAGTCCATCCTTTCCTGCGCCGACGCCATCGCCAGCGTCCTGGAAAAGCACATCAACGCCGACAGCGCTCCTGAGGTAGCCACGGTTAAGAACCCCGAAGTTGCTCTTAAGAGTGAGAACGGCGGTAACGGTACCGATGCCGTCAAGAACCTGGCCGGGCAGTGCCCCGACTGCGGCAACCTGCTCGTCTATCAGGAGGGGTGCTTTATTTGCCCGTCCTGCGGTTATACGAAGTGCTGATGCCGGAATGACGGCCAGCTAGCGTTCGTGCTTCTTCAGGAATTGCTCTGCCTTCCGGCGGGTGCTGTTTCTCGTGTTCTCCAGCTGTTTCCGGGCGAACCGCCTTACCTGCTCTTTATCCCCGATTTGCCCGAAGAACCCGTCAAATGAGTCTATCGCCTGTCCCAGCGCTATGTTGCGGCACTCGGCTGTCTGGTATTGGGCATCCTCCACCTTCAAGAGCTCGTCGGTTATCCTGTCGGTGAGATCCGGCCTGGCCAGGGCTATGCCGGCGGCGCCCCCGATTATATTAGCGGCTATAATCAGCGTCGGGCCCTTAATGGGGGCGAAGTAGCGGTCGAAGATTGCCTCGAATCTGTTGGCCGAATCCACGGCGGCGAGGTTGGCCAGGATAAGAATAGCGTCGCACCTGAGAAAGGTGTTGTCGATATCGAGGCGCCGGACAAAGAAGTCGAAGCTGGGATAGAGGACTTCGGGCTTCTTCCGGCTGATGATACGGAGGACTTTGCTGCAGCCGTATTTGACGCTGGCCCGGCGGGCGCTCAATCCTTCCATGACGTCGGCAAGCAGTTCCGGATCGCCGATAACCCGCTCCGCGATCTGTTCCTTTTCGCTTTCTTTTTGCCCGATTTGCTCCGGGAGTGCTGATTCGCCCATAGCTTTACCCTTTATCCTTTCGGTAATATTTTAGCATACTCCCCCAAAATCGCCATTTCTCCCCGAAGCCTGTATAATGAGGCAGTATGCAAACCGACAGGCGGCAACTGATAAGAGTGGCGCTGGGGGAGGCCGAGGCCGATTTAGCCATCGTCAACGGCTCGGTGGTGAACGTTTACACCGGCGAGGTTGAAAAAGCCTCCGTCCTTATCAAGGGCGAGCGCATAGCCTACGTGGGCAAGGATGCCTCAAAGTCCATCGGCTCTAAGACTAAGGTCATCGACGCCGCGGGCAAGACGCTCATCCCCGGCTTTATCGACGGCCACACCCACATCGATGTTCTCTACTCTATAAGCGAGCTGCTGCGTTTCGCCGTCCAGGGGGGCACCACCACCATCATCACCGAGAGCTGCTCCATCGCCACCACCCTGGGCTACGAAGGGATTATCCACTTCCTGAACTCGGCGCGCCGCCAGCCCGTGAAAGTCTTTGTCACCGCCCCGCCCATGGTCACCATAAGCCCGGTCACCGAGGCGAACGCCATCGGCGTCAAGGAACTGCGCCGCCTTTTCCGCTATAAAGAAATCATCGGCCTGGGCGAGGCTTACTGGGGGGATGTGGTGGGGGGCAACCGCAGGGTGCTCGACCTTATCGACGAGACGATAAAGCTGGGCGGGAAGGTGGACGGGCACAGCGCCGGCGCCAGCGGCAAAAAGCTGCAGGCATATGTTGCCTCGGGCGTCAGTTCCTGCCACGAGCCGACCAACGCCGAAGAGGTGCTGGAGAGGCTGAAACTGGGGCTTTTCATCCTGATACGGGAGGGCGAGGTGAGAAGAGAGCTGGAAGCCGTCGCCCCGATAAAGGATAGCGGCATCGCCCTCAACCGCCTGGCCATGTCCACCGACGGGGTGGGCCCCAACCAGCTGGTCGGCGAAGGCTATATGGAGGTCGTGGTGCAGAAAGCCATCGACCTCGGCTTCGCCCCGGTGCTGGCGGTGCAGATGGCGACCATCAACGTCGCTCAGCACTTCGCCCTGGATGATGTCATCGGCGGCATCGCCCCGGGTAAGTACGCCGACATCGTTATTATCCCCGACTTGAAGACCATAAAAGCCGAATACATTATCAGCAACGGGCAGGTGGTCGCCCAAAACGGCCGGGCGCTTATTCCCCCCCGCCAGCACCGCTACCCCCAATCGCTCTACAACAGCATAAACCTGGCGCGGGACTTCAGCGCCGACGACTTCGCCATACCGGTAGCGGGCAGCCGAAAAGAGGCCAAGGTCCGGCTGATGGACCAGGTGACCAACCTGCTCGTCAGGGAAGAGTTCATCGATATGCCCGTAGCCGACGGCGAGCTTAAAGCCGATGTCGCTAAAGACATAGTGAAGGTAGCCGCCATCGAGCGCTCCTTCGGCAGCGGTAAGAGCTTCGTCGGCTTAATCAGGGGTATCGGGCTTAAAAAAGGGGCCATCGCCACCAGCTCCGTCTGGGACTGCAGCGATTTAGTGGCCGTCGGCGCCGACGAAAACGATATGGTGCGGGCGTTGAACCGTATCCGGGAGCTGGGCGGAGGCACGGTGGTCTGCGCCGGCGGTAAAGTAATCGCCGAAATGGCCCTGCCGGTAGCGGGGGAAATCTCCACCGAGCCTATGGAGGTCGTAGCCGATAAGCTGGAGCATATCCAGCGGGCGGCTAACGAGCTGGGGGCTAAGTCCAGCGATATCCGCCTCACCATGTCCGTTCTCCCCACCCCGGCCATACCCTTCCTGCGCATCTGCGAATCGGGGCTCTTTAACCTCAGAGAAAACAGGTTTGTCGACCTGATTGTGGGGTAGCCTATGGGCTGGGACGAAATAGAAAAAGCCAGGCGGCGTCTCTCCCGGGAGCAGGGCACCATCGTCAAGGACTGGGGGGGCAGAATACCCATCGCCCTGGTCTATCCCAACGCCTACTACCTGGGCATGTCCAACCTGGGCGTTCACGCCCTCTATCGCCTGTTCAACAGCTACGATAATGTCGTCTGCGAGCGGGTCTTCCGGGAAGAGGAGAACAAGGGAAACCCCACTTCCCCCGTATCCCTGGAATCGCAGAGACCACTTTCCGATTTCGCCGTCGTCGTCTTCTCCGTATCTTACGAGCTCGACTACTTTAATGTCGCCGGTATTCTCAAAGCCAGCGGCATACCCCTCTACGCTAAAGACCGCGACGAAAGCCACCCGCTGGTCATCGCCGGCGGCCCCTGCATCATGGCCAACCCCGCCCCCCTCTCCCCCTTCTTCGATTGCCTGGCTATCGGCGAGGCCGAGCCGCTGGTGCCCGCCATGCTGCCCGTTATCAGCGATGGCTTGGGGGCCGGGCGCGACGACCTGCTCAAAGCACTGAGCGTCCTGCCCGGCGTCTATGTCCCCCGGTACTATTCGGGCGAGCCGGTGGCGCGGCAGTGGACGCAAAATCTGGACGACTTTCCCGTCGCCTCGGCGGTATTGACCCACGACACCGAGCTGGGCGACCTATACCTCATCGAGGTGGAGCGGGGCTGCAACTGGGGCTGCCGCTTTTGCCTGGTCAGCCAGAGCTTTGCCCCCATGCGCTATCGCTCTATCGATAGCCTCTTAACCCAGGCGGAGGAGGGGCTTAAATACCGCCGGCGGCTGGGGCTGGTGGGGGCGGCTGTCTCCGACCACCCCCAGATCGAGGAGCTTTTGCCCAAACTGACCGGGATGGGGGCGGAGCTCTCTATAAGCTCGCTGCGCATCGCCCCGCTATCCGGCGTGGTGTTAAGAGAGCTGGCCAGGGGCGGCGCCAAAACCGTTACCCTTGCCCCCGAGGCGGGCTCGCCGCGCCTGCGAAAACTGATAAAAAAGGGCATCACCGAAGACGATGTCCTGAGGGCGGTGGGAAAAGTGGTCGAGCAGGGCATAAAGCAGCTCAAGCTTTACTTTATCATCGGCCTGCCCTCGGAGACCGACGAAGATATCGGGGCAATCGTGAAGCTGGCCCTGGCCTGCAAAGAGGTCATCAATAAAAAGCGTTCCGGTTGCCGCCTGACGCTGAATATTTCCCCCTTCGTCCCCAAGGCGGGCACGCCCTTCCAGTGGCTGCCCATGGCGCAACCGTCCGTCCTCAACCGCCGTCTCTCCCGGCTTAAGCATAGCCTTATGCCCAAGGGAATCAAGGTCAAGGCGGAAAGCCCGGCCTGGAGCCGGGTGCAGGGGGTGCTGGCGCGGGGGGGCATAGAGCTGGCGGGGGTGCTGGCTGATGTCGAAGAGCTGTCGCTGGCCGCCTGGCTTAAGGCGGCGGCGAAACACGACATAGACATTGACTTCTACGCCCACCAGCGCTGGGATATCGGCCAGAAGCTGCCCTGGGAAATGGTAGAGCTGGGCACCAAGGCGGGCTATCTTGAGTCAGAGCTGGCCAGAGCCTTGACTTAAAAGCCTGTTTTTGCCCGCCCGCTATAAGATATTGACGGCTTTGGCTATGTTGGCTATAATGGCTATGTAGGCTATGTTGGAGGCTAAAATGGTCGATTTGGCGAAGCGTTCCCGGTATTTTCTCGATATAGACCCCGAGCTTAGAAACCGCGTCAAGGCGGTGGCGGCGTTACAGGGTAAGACGATGAGGCAATGGGTGGTTGAAGCCATTAGCGAGAAACTGGAAGGCGGCATCGATGCCCGGGAGGGTTTAACCGGTCTCGGCGATGTCGAAGGCACGACATCTTCAAGGGGTTATCTGGCGCCGAAAAGGAGAGGGGGGAGAAGGTTTTAGCGGGGCATCTAGCCCAGTAGCTCGGTGACGACCTCGTTTATCTCCCGCCCGTCGGCTTTGCCTTTTAGCTTGGCGATGAGCTTGGGCATAACCTTGCCCTTGTCGCTCAAGCCCCCCGCCCCCACCTCTTGGATAATCTGGCGGG
>DATKYX010000034.1:0-5567 GCA_035528255.1 Dehalococcoidales bacterium
CTTTAAGGTAAAGAGAGGGCTTTGCCCCCTCTTAAACACCCCCCAAAATAAGAGGTATATAGGGGTCTAACCCATATAGGGTGGGTTTTGGGTGGGATAATAAAGGCGCGCTAGATAAGGTGGGGATGCGTGGTACCCCTTTTAAGCCCCCATTCTTTTTGCACCCCCCGCCCCCTTGCGCTATACTCTAAACATGAGCCTGGCCGAACTTATAGAAAAGGCGAAAAAATACCTGCCGCCGGAGAAGCTGCCCCTGGTGGAGAAGGCCTATGCCTTCGCCGCCAAGGCGCACGAGGGGCAGGTGCGCAAGTCGGGCGGAGCCTATATCGAGCACCCGCTACAGGTGGCGCTCATCCTGGCCGACCAACAATTCGACACCAGCACGCTGGCGGCGGCGCTGCTCCACGACGTCCCCGAAAACTGCGACGTATCCCTCGACGAGATTAAAGCCAAGTTCGGCCCCGAGGTCGCCAAGCTGGTTGACGGCACCACCAAGCTGGGCAAGCTCTCCCTGCACGCCCCCAGCACCGCTAACCGGGCCTCCCATGCCGAAAGCTTGAGAAAAATGCTGGTGGCGATGGCGGCGGACCTGCGGGTGGTCTTCATCAAGCTGGCCGACCGCCTGCACAATATGCGCACGCTCAAGGCGCTTTCGCCGGAGATGCAGCGCAGCATCGCCCAGGAAACGCTGGAAATCTATACCCCCCTCGCCCACCGCCTGGGGATATGGGGACTCAAGTGGAACCTGGAGGATTTATCCTTCCGCTACCTGGAGCCGGAAAAGTACCGCCACGTGGCCAGCCTCATTGCCGCCCGCCGCGGCCAGCGCGAGGAATATATCGCCCGCATAATCAAGCTTCTGGAGACCGAGCTCAAGCGGGTGGGCCTGCACGCCGAGATATCGGGCCGCCCCAAGCATATCTACAGCATCTACCAGAAAATGGAAAGATACGCCGCGCTGGGCAAGGACTTCGACGATATCTACGACCTGCTCGCCCTGCGCATACTGGTGGGAACGATATCCGATTGCTACAACGTGCTCGGCGTCATCCACAGCCTCTGGCGCCCCGTGCCCGGAGAGTTCGACGACTTCATCGCCAACCCCAAGCCCAACGGCTACCAGGCGCTGCATACGGCGGTGATATCGCTGGGCAACGTGCCCCTGGAGGTGCAGATTCGCACCCGCGAGATGCACCATGTCGCCGAATACGGCGTGGCCGCCCACTGGCGCTATAAAGAGGGCGAGGAAAAAGACCTCCACTTCGAGGAGCGCATATCCTGGCTGCGCCAGCTCGTCGACTGGCACCGCGAGCTCAGCGGCGCCGAAGAGTTCCTGGAATCGGTCAAGACCGACATCTTTATCGACCAGGTCTTCGTCTATACCCCCAAGGGGGAAATAATAGACCTGCCCAAGGGGGCGACCCCCCTCGACTTTGCCTACCGCGTCCACACCGAGCTGGGCAACCGCTGCATCGGGGCTAAGGTCAACGGCAAGCTGGTGCCCTTCAACTACCAGCTCGGCAACGGCGACGCCGTCGAGATTGTCGCCTCCAAGGGAGACAAAGGCCCCAGCCGCGACTGGCTCAACCCCCACCTCAACTACACCAAGACCTCCCACGCCCGCACCAAGATACGCCAGTGGTTCAGCCGCCAGGAACGGGAGGAAAACATCGAGCGGGGCCGGGAGCTCCTGGAAAAAGAGATGCGCCACCTGGGCATAAAGCCCACCGAGCGCGAAGCGCTGGCCAAGATGTTCAAGTACGACAGCCTCGACGACTTCCTGGCGGCTATCGGCTACGGCGGCGTTTCCACCCACCACATTGCCCTCAAAATCTCCGCCCAGCAGCCCCCCCCGACGCCCAAGCCGGAAGCCGCCGCCCCGCCCAAGCCCCCCCAGTCGGCGATACGGGTGCTGGGGGTGGAGAATCTGGCCACTAATCTCGCCCGCTGCTGCCATCCCGTGCCCGGCGACAGAATCATCGGTTACGTCACCCGCAGCCGGGGGGTGACTATTCACCGCAAAGACTGCTACAATATAGTCCACGAGGATGAGAAGGAACGGCTCATATCCGTAGAGTGGGAGCCGACCGATTCCCTCTTCCCGATCAACATCATGGTCGAATCCTGGGACCGGGTAGGGCTCATCCGTGACATAACCACCATCGTGGCTGAGGAGGGGTTAAACATTAACTCGATGACCGTGACCTCCCAGGACGGCCACAAGGTGACGCAAAACTTTACCCTGCAGGCCAAGGACCTGTCCCAGTTAAGTCGGCTAATGGCTAAACTCGATGGCATTCGAGGGGTGATTGGCGTTTCCCGCATCGGCGACGAAGCCATCACCAAGCCAAAACCATCAAGCTAAGGAGGAAGAGATTGCCAAACATCAAATCAGCGGAAAAAAGGGTACGGGTAACGGAAAAAAAGAGGCTCCGCAACAAGTCGGTGCGCACTATGTGCAAGACCAGCGTCAACAAGGCGGAGAGGCTTATTTTCGCGGGCGATGTCAATGCCGCCCAGGAAGCGGTATCGGTGGCAATAACCGCGCTGGATAAAGCCGCCGAGAAGGGGATTATCCACCCCAATAACGCCGCCCGCCGCAAGTCGCGCCTGATGAAGAAGTTCAACCAGATACAGGCGCAGGCTCCGGTAACAGCTCCGGCCGCGGCCAAGCCCGAAGCGGCTAAAGCCAAAGCGAAGCCCAAGCCCAAGCCCAAGGCGGCGGCCAAAGCCAAGCCCAAGGCGGCCAAGGCTAAACCGAAGGCAGCCAAGGCTAAACCGAAGGCAGCCAAAGAAGCCAAGCCAAAAGCCAAGGCGACTAAGGCCAAGCCCGCGAAGGCGTAAAAAGAAAAAGCCCCGGAAAAACTTGACTCAGAGGCCTAAAGAGGTTTATGCTCCGAGAGGCAAAATAAAGGGGAAGCATGATTCAATCTCAGTTTCAGACGGTGGGCCGTGACCTGTTCACCAAGGGGATGGTCTCTTCCCATAGCGGAAACCTGAGCATCAGGCTGGGGGAGCGCATTATCATTACCCGCCGCGGCAGCCGGCTGGGCTGTCTCGAGGAGAACGACCTCATCGAAACCGGTCTGACCAAAAACGACCGCAACACCCCGCTGGCGTCGGTGGAGCTGGCCGTCCACCGCGCCATCTACCGGGAAACTCAGGCACAGGCTATCGTTCACGCCCATCCCCCCCACGCCGTCGCCCTCTCTCTCTCCGAAACCGAGATTGTGCCCATAGATACCGAAGGACAGTCCATAATGGAGCAGGTGCCGGTGCTGGGCTGGGACCAGAAGGTCAAACCAGGGTGCCTGGGGGACGAAATAGCTAAGGCGCTAAAACAAAGCCGGGTGGTCCTGGTTCACGGCCACGGCACCTTCGCCATCGGCCAGATCCTGGAAGAAGCCCATAACTACACCGCCACGCTGGAAGAAAGCTGCCAGGTAATCTGCCTGCTCAAGTCGCTGCAGGGGGAGAGAGCCCCCCAAAAAGACGTCTCCCGGCAGTAATTTACCGCTTATAAACCGGCGTGCACCACTCGAGATATTTAGGATTATCGCCCCGTATTAACCCGTAGTAGAGCTCCTGCAGCTTTTTGGTAACCCCGCCGATTTCGCCGTCGCCTATCTGGCGTCGGTCTATCTCGGCTACGGGGGTGATGTGGGCGGCGGTGCCGGTAAGGAAACACTCCTCGGCGCTAAAAAGCTCATCGAGCTTAATCGGCCTCTCGATTGTCTCCATACCCAATTCCTCTTTGGCCAGCGTCATGGCCGTGTCGCGGGTAATCCCTTTAAGGATGTGGTTATCGGTGGCGGGCGTGACCAGTTTACCCTTAATCACCAGAAACAGGTTCTCGCCGCTGCCCTCGGAGACATGGCCGTCCGGGGCGAGCATGATAGCTTCGTCGAAGCCCTGTTCGGTGACCTCCGACCGGGCGAAGGCGTTATTGACATAGAGCCCGCAGATCTTGGCGCTGGGCGGGATTACGTTATAATCGGGCCGCCGCCAGGAAGAGATGCCGCACCTGACCTTATCCATATCCAGGTAGGGCCCCCAGGGGAAGGCGAAGACCAGGAAATCGCTCTCCAGGTTGTGGAGGCGCACCCCCAGAGATTCCGAGCTCTTGTAAGCCAGGGGGCGGATATAGACATCCTCCTCGAAGCGGCACATCTCCACCAGCTTAACCGTTATCCGGCAAAGCTCGTCCACGCTGTAGGGCAACTCCATCTTGAGGACGCGGCTGCCGTTCTCCAGCCGCTCGTAGTGCTCCCTGAGGCGGAAGATATAGATTTGCTTCTGCTCGGGGTTCCAGTTGCCCCGGATGCCCTCGAAGACGGCGGTGCCGTAGTGCAGGAAGTTGGTCATCACCCCCAGCTTAGCTTCGGCCAGGGGGACGAATTTCTTGTGGATGTAGGCGTATGGCGGCATTTCAGTTACTCCTCTTTAGATAGCGTCCATTATAGCCTTTAGTCGGCGGGAACACAAGGGGAAAACTAATACAATATGTCGTTGTGAGGAGCGTAGTAACGAAGCAGTCTGCCCCCAAAAAGGGAGAGCCTTAAAGGGGGACGGGCTAACCCTTAATCATCTCCGCCAGCGGTTTCAAAGTCTGGCTTCTTAGAGCGCTCCGATTTGGTTCTAGGGCGGGTTGGGCCCTTGGCCGGCTTTTCCGGCGGCCCCGCCTTCTTTTTTTCCTCACCCATGTAGAGCTTGATGTGCGGCCAGGGTATTTCCACCCCTTCGTCGTCGAAGACCTGCTTGATTCTTCGCCTCAGTTCGCCCATAACATCCCATTGCGCCATAGGCTTAGTGTCGCCGACGGCTCGGATGGTAATACCCGAGTCGCCGAAATCCTCCACCCGCAGCAGCCAGGGCGTTTTGGAGATTATCACCTCTTTCCACTTGGGGTCTTCAGCCATTTCCTCCCAGGTTTTCTTAACGAGGGCCATTACCCGGTCGAGGTCTTCCTTGTAGGCGACGCTGACCTCGAAGAAGGCGCGGGATATGGAGCGGGTATAGTTAGAGGAGACCCTGATTTCGCCGTTGGGGACAATATGCAAAATCCCTTTAAGGTCCCTGAGCACGGTCCGACGCAGGCCGAGCTCCTCCACCTCGCCGACCATATCGGCGACTTTAACCACATCGCCGACGTTGTAGTGGTCTTCCAGCATAATCACGAAGCCGCCGATGTAGTCACGTATCGAGTTCTGGGCGGCGAAGCCGATGGCGATACCGGCCACACCGGCGCTGGCCAGCAGCGGGGTAATGTCCATCCCCAGCTCGGAGAGAGTCATAAAGGCGGCAATTAAAATTATAAATATGCCTATGGCCTGGGTGACGACCCGGCCCAGCGTTTTTGAGCGCTGCTTTAGATAGCCCTTAGAGCGGCGCTTCTTGCCTTTCTCGGTGACATACCGCCTGACAAGAACCGGCATTATTACGCCGAGCATTTTATAGACGAACCATGAAATCAGGATGATGGCAAAGATACGGATGCCGTGGCTCAAAAACCAGTCGCCTATCGCCTGAAAGGTTGGGCCGAGGTCCACGCCGTAGAACGCGACGGC
>DATKYX010000035.1:0-2519 GCA_035528255.1 Dehalococcoidales bacterium
AGCGGCAAGAGCACTAAAAAGAGCAACACGCCGATTATGTACCAGTGCTTCGTCGATTCCGCCCGGGGCAACGGGCGGGTCTATGAGCTGGGGATGATGATTAAGCTTTTCCTGAAGACCAACCCCTTTGCCGCCCTCAAGCTGGCGCCGGTGGGGTTGGGTTTGTTTTTCCATAAGCGGTTGCCGCTTAAGCCGAGCCGAATCAAGGGAATGAGCGAGCTCAAAGCCATCCTGAATAAAGCCAGGGAGCTGGGAGGTGCCCAATGAAATACTACACATACTACCCCGGTTGTTCGGCGGATGCGACGGCTTCACCCCTGGGCATTTCGGTGCTCCCTGTAGCCAAGAAGCTGGATATGGAACTGGTCGAGCTCGAGGACTGGAATTGCTGCGGCTCCACGCCCTACTGGTCGGTGGATAAGCTGGAGGCGGCGGCTATGGCCACCCGCAACCTGGCGATGGCCGAGAAGAAGGGCTTCGACCTGGTGACGCCCTGTTCCAACTGCTTCGTTATCCTGCACGAGACCAATAAACACCTCAAAAAGCTGCCCGAATTCAAGGATAAGGTGGATAAGGCGCTGGCGGCGGGTAAGATGAAATACAACGGCGGGGTAAAGGTACGACATCTTGCCGAAGTCCTTTATACCGATATTACCCCCGACGGCATCGCCGCCAAGGTAACCAAGCCGCTTAAAGGCCTGAAGGTGGGCGCTTACTACGGCTGCCAGCTGGTGCGTCCCGACAGCTTCGATAACCCCGAATCGCCTCACTCGCTGGACGAGATTATCACCAGCCTGGGCGCCGAAGCCGTCGATTGGGAGATGAAGGCGCGCTGCTGCGGTAGTTCGCTGGTTATGCCCGAGCAGGAGGTTGCCCTGGGGCTGGTTAATAAGCTGCTTAAGAATGCCACCGAGCACGGGGCGGAGTGTCTGATTACCCCCTGTCCTTTGTGCCAGATTAACCTCGACGCTTATCAGAGCGTGGTCAACAGCCAGTTCCATACCCACTACAATATTCCCGTGCTCTTCGTTACCCAGTTAATCGGGGTCGCCATGGGGATTCCCGCCAAGGAGCTGGCTTTATCGGGGAATATCGTATCTCCGATGAGGGTGTTAGCCCCCTATTTCTAGTCTGCTAGAGGGTAAAAAAATAACTACCAAAGAAGGTTTGCCCTTCCGCTGGAGCTATGTTGCCGTCCCGCTGGTCGTGCTTCTCCTGCTGGTAGGCTTATCCGCCTATTTTTATCACCTGCTGCCCGCCGATGTCGCCGTCCGTTTCGATGCTGACGGCACGCCCCAATCCTGGCTCAGCCCCATGATGACCATGGTTCTGGCGTTGCTGCCCCAGATTCTGCTTACCGTGGTGGCACTGCTTCTCGCCTGGGTGACGACCCGCCTCGCCAGCCGCTTCTGGTCGAGAGAGGGGACGAGAGCCAAACCCGGGACCATCGTAGCGCTCATGGGTAACATGATAGCCCTGCCCCAGATCGTTTTCGGCTTTGCAATAGCCGATATTTTTGTTTACAATGCATACCAGATTCACCTGCCGCCTGTATGGATATTCGCCGTGTCCTTTATGGTGGGGGGAGGTATCATTATCGGGGTGGTCTTTGTCCGGGCGATAAGATGGGAGTGGGGTGGTCGTAACCAGTAAGGAGCGATTTTGTGACTGAAGCCAAGCCAAAAGTCGATATGGAGAAGCTGGTTTCCCTCTGCCGCCGGCGCGGTTTTATCTTCCCCAGCAGCGAAATCTACGGGGGTTTGTCCAGTTGCTGGGACTACGGGCCGCTGGGGGTGGAGCTAAAGCGTAACATAAAGCAGGCGTGGTGGCGGGCGGTGGTGCAGCAGCGCGACGATATGGTGGGCATAGATGCCAGTATACTGATGCACCCCCAGGTCTGGCAGGCCAGCGGGCATGTCGAGGGGTTTTCCGACCCGCTGGTGGATTGTAAGAACTGCCACAAGAGGTGGCGTAGCGACGAGCTGGAGGGCGATAAGTGCCCCGAATGCGGCGGCGAGCTGACCGAACCCCGCCTTTTCAATTTAATGTTCAAGACGTTCGTCGGGCCCGTCGAAGACGAAGCCAGCGTGGTCTATTTGCGCCCGGAGACGGCGCAGGGCATGTTCGTCAACTTCGAGAACGTGCTCAATACGACCCGCAAACGATTGCCCTTCGGCATCGCCCAGATAGGCAAGTCCTTCCGCAACGAGGTTACCACGGGCAACTTTATCTTCCGCTGCCGCGAGTTCGAGCAGATGGAGATAGAGTTTTTCGTCAAGCCGGGCACGGATAAGCAGTGGTTCGACTACTGGGTCGAGGAGCGCCTGAACTGGTACGTGAGCCTGGGTATCAAAAAAGAGAACCTGAAATTGCGCCAGCACGATAAAGAAGAACTGGCGCACTACGCCCGCGATTGCTACGACATCGACTATCTCTACCCGATGGGCTGGGCGGAGATGGAGGGCATCGCCAATCGCGGCGACTTCGACCTGGTGCAGCACGCCAAGTCCAGCGGCAAG
>DATKYX010000036.1:0-4195 GCA_035528255.1 Dehalococcoidales bacterium
CGACGGCGCGATTCGCGAGCTGGCCGAGGATATTCAACTGGATAAATATAAGAATCATTCTATAGCGGTGGTGGTGGACCGGCTGGTGATGGGGGAGAGCGACCAGAGCCGCATCGCCGACTCGGTGGAGACGGCTCTTAAATTAGGGGCGGGGGTGGTGCTGGTATCCATTATAGACGGCGAGGAGCTTTTGTTCTCGGAGCACTTTGCCTGCGTGCACTGTGGGGTAAGCCTGGGCGAGATTGCCCCCCGCAGCTTCAGCTTTAACAGTCCTCACGGCGCCTGTCGCGAATGCAGCGGGCTGGGGGTAAAGCTGGAGATAGACCCCGAGCTGGTTCTGAATAAAAACCTGTCTATCCTGGAGGGGGCGATTCGCCCCTGGCAGTTCCACAGCTGGTATCTTTATCAGGTGGAGTCTTTAGCCAATAAGAACGGCTTTTCCCTGCGCACCCCGGTCAAGGATTTGACCAGGGAACAGCTCGACCTTATCCTCTACGGGGAGGGTGGGAAAACCAGGGTCTATCGCAACCGTTTCGGGAAGATAAGGCATCAGCGCGACGGCTTCGAGGGCGTGATACCAACGATGGAACGGCTCTACTGGGATACCGAGTCGGAATACTCCCGCGCCAAGATAGAACGCTATATGGTGTCGAAGCCCTGCCCCGTCTGCGAGGGCAAGCGGCTTAAACCGGAGTCGCTGGCGGTGACTATCAGCGGCAAGAATATCGTCGAGGTCAGCTCGATGTCGGTGGCCCAGGCGCTGGACTGGGTGGGGGTGATTGGCGGCAGCGGCAAAAAGGCGGTGCTCACTAAACGTGAGCAGACGATTGCCCACCAGATTATCAAAGAGATTCAATCCCGTTTGGGCTTTCTCAAGGATGTGGGGCTGGATTATCTTAACCTCGACCGCGCCTCAGCGACCCTGGCCGGCGGTGAGGCGCAACGCATTCGGCTGGCCACCCAGATAGGCAGTGGGCTGATGGGTGTGCTCTATATCTGCGACGAGCCGACTATCGGCCTGCACCCCGCCGACGACTTTCGGCTTATCGAGACCCTGAAGCGCTTGAGAGAGCTGGGCAATACCATAGTGGTGGTGGAGCACGACGAAGCCATGATGCGCGCCGCCGACCACGTTATCGATATGGGGCCTGGCGCCGGGGAGCACGGGGGCTATATCGTCGCCACCGGCACCCTGGACGATATCATGAAGTGCGCCGAGTCGGTAACCGGCCAGTACTTGAGCGGCGCCAAAAAGATTCCTTTGCCGCTCAAGCGCCGCCCCGGCAACGGCGAGGAGCTCGTCATCAGGGGGGCGAGGCAGAATAACCTTAAAGATATAGATGTAAATATCCCGCTGGGCAAATTCGTCTGCGTCACCGGCGTTTCCGGCAGCGGCAAGAGCACCCTCATCGACGATATCCTTTATAAGAAGCTGGCGCAGCTCTTCTACCGCTCGCGGGAGAGGCCGGGTGAGTGCGACGATATAATCGGCATCGAGCACATCGACAAGGTGGTCAATATCGACCAGTCGCCTATCGGGCGCACCCCCCGCAGCAACCCGGCCACCTATACCGGTACCTTTACCCCTATCCGCGAGCTTTTCGCCACCGTGCCCGAAGCCCGGATGAGGGGCTACGCCCCGGGACGGTTCTCGTTCAACATTAAGGGCGGGCGTTGCGAAGCCTGCCGGGGGGAGGGCTACATACAAATTGAGATGCAGTTCCTGCCCGATGTCACCGTTGCCTGCGAGGTATGTAATGGGAAGCGCTATAACCGCGAGGCGCTGGAAATTCGCTTCAAGGGTAAGAACATCGCCGAGGTGCTGGATATGACCGTGGAGCAGGCGCTTGCCTTCTTCGAGAATTTTCCCAAGGTAAAGAATAAGCTGCAGACGCTGCGGGATGTGGGGTTGGGCTATGTCCGTCTCGGCCAGCCCGCGACCACTCTTTCCGGCGGCGAGGCGCAGCGGGTGAAGCTGGCTACCGAGCTGTCCAAGCGCTCCACGGGGAGGACGCTCTATATCCTCGATGAGCCGACCACGGGACTTGCCTTCGAGGATGTCGCCGCGCTGCTACGAGTGCTCCAGCGCCTGGTTGACGGCGGTAACAGCGTGGTGGTCATCGAGCACCACTTGGACGTGATGAAGAACGCCGACCATATCATCGACCTGGGCCCGGGGGCGGGCGACGCTGGGGGCTATATCGTCGCCACCGGCACCCCGGAGGAGATAGCCAAGGAGAAGTCTTCTGCCACCGGACGGTACTTGAGTAGGGTGTTGCATCGGGGCAAGGATATGGAGTATGCTTTGACCGGTTGACTTTTGGCTGATTAGGAGCATTTCCATTTCAATAGCTATTATTGGCTAGCGGGCGCAAAGCCTGTCTTTTTCTACGAATGGCATCCTGAGGATGAGTTTGTTGTGCCTAAGCGGGAAGTTTCGAACTTAACTGCTGCCAAGAAACCAAGGTTTTTCTATGGCTATATTATCGTTTTGGTTTGCTTCTTTATCATGCTGTTGGCATTCGGCACGTTTTACGGCTTCGGCGTCTTTTTCAAACCACTATCCACAGAGTTTGGCTGGACACGAACCGCGACCTCAGGAGCCTACTCGCTAGCCGCCTTTCTGAGTGGCCTTCTGGCTATCGTCATGGGCAGGCTCACCGACCGGTTTGGTCCCCGAATAGTGATGACACTCTGTGGCTTCCTTTTAGGTCTGGGCTACTTGTTAATGTCGCAGGTCAGTGCTATCTGGCAGCTATATCTCTTCTATGGGGTGGTAGGTGTGGGCATGAGCGGTTTCTTTGTCCCTCCGTTGTCTACGGTAGCTAGATGGTTTGTCAAAAGGAGAGGGATAATGACCGGTTTTGTTGTCGCTGGTATAGGTACCGGTACCCTGGTTATCCCTCCGGTAGCTAACTGGCTCATCTCAAGGTGGGACTGGGACACCGCCTACCTTTTAATCGGCGCTGTAGTTTTAGTCTTCATGATATTAGCCGCTCAGTTCTTAAGGCTTGACCCTAGGCAAATGGGGCTATTGCCTGACGGGGAGAAGAAGGAGGCAGCAAGCTTGAAGTTGTCTGCCCCGAGGTTTTCTCTTCGAGAGGCAATGACTAGCTGGCAGTTGTGGGTGCTTTTCACTATACTATTCTGTTTTGGCTACTGTTTGCATACTATTGTGGCCCACGTTGCCAACTATGCTACCGATATGGAAATTTCAGCCGCAGTTGCTGCCAGTATTTTAGCGGTTATTGGAGGGTTAAGTGTTCTGGGCAGGGTTGCAACCGGTAGTATTACCGATAGGGTGGGGAGCAAACCGCCGCTTATCGTTAACCTTATCCTGATGTCAGGCGCTCTATTTTGGCTGGTAGCGACCGGAGAGTTGTGGGCGCTTTACCTATTTGCCGTTATTTTCGGTTTAGCTTATGGTGGTTTAGCGGCCATGGAATCGCCAATAGTTGCTGAGTTATTTGGCTTGAGTTCACACGGCGTTATCATGGGGGTTGCTTCGTTTGGCTTCACTGCTGGTGGGGCGGTTGGTCCGGTGGTGGCTGGTCGTATATTTGATGTGCTTGGTAGTTACCAGATAGCTTTCCTGATTTGCGCTGTGGTTGGTATTTCGGGTATTATATTGGCGTGGCTGTTGAGGCCACCGGTAGTTAAGGAGGCACATGACTCGGGACGAAGCGCTTAACTCTATCGAAACTAACGTAGAGAACAAGAACACCATCAAGCACATGCTGGCTACCGAGGCTATCATGCGCGCCCTGGCCAAACGCCTGGGTGAGGATGAGGAGGAGTGGGGGCTTACCGGGTTGCTACACGACATCGACATGGAGCTCACCGAGGGCGATATGAGCACCCACAGCAAGCTGGGTGCCGACCTGGTCAGGGAGATGGGAGCCAGCGAGGCTATGGCTCATGCCATACTCTGCCACAACGAAACCCACGGTATTCCCCGCGAGAGCAAGCTCGACAAAGCCCTCTTTTGCGCCGACCCGCTGACCGGCCTGATAATCGCCGCCGCCCTGGTGCGACCCGATAAGAAAATGGCCAGTGTTGAGGCCAAGTCGGTACAGAAGAAGTTTAAAGAGAAGAGCTTCGCCGCCGGGGCGAATAGAGAGCAAATCTCTCAGTGCGCTGAGCTGGGGATTGAGCTCGACGATTTTATCGAGCTGGGCTTAAAGGCGATGAAGGG
>DATKYX010000037.1:0-3755 GCA_035528255.1 Dehalococcoidales bacterium
ATGCCCCAGCCGCCGCTGACCAGGCCGCCCGATGCCCCCGTGGTGACGCCGGCGATTACGCCTACCCCGGGGCAGCAGGAGCTGAGGCAGGTGGCGCAGGAAGTATGGAAGAAGTACGGCGAATCTCCGACCCTGATTACCATCGACGGCTGGAGGTTGCCGCCTATCGATATCCTGGATAACATCCCCGAAGTTGATTTCGGGCAGGCGGATAACATGCAGCGTGCCCGACTTATCGAGGAAGCTTTGGGCAGCTACGGCGTCGCCGCCAAAGTGGTGCAGATAAACGCGGGGCCGACGGTGACCCAGTTCGGCGTCGAGCCGGGTTGGGACCGCAAGATGAAGGAAATCAAGGAGCGGGATAAGGACGGCAACATCAAGGTCAGGCATGAGGAGGTATCCAAGACCAGGGTCAAGGTGGAGCGGATTACCTCGCTTTCCAACGACCTGGCTTTAGCTTTAGCCGCCCCCAGCATCCGCATCGAAGCCCCGGTGCCGGGAAAATCGATGGTGGGCATCGAGGTGCCCAATACCATCTACGGGCTGGTGAGCCTGCGCGGAGTGGTGGAGACCAGCGTCTTCCAGAAGGTGAAGCCCAAAGCCAAGCTGGCGCTGGCGCTGGGCAAGGGGGCCGGCGGGGAGGCGGTTGCCGGCGACCTGGCCAAGATGCCCCACCTGCTCATCGCGGGGGCGACGGGCAGCGGCAAGACCGTTTGCCTCAACTCTATTATCTGCTGTTTGCTGCTGCACTATACGCCCAACGACATTCGCTTTATCATGATTGACCCCAAGCGGGTGGAGATGACGCCCTTCAACAGCATACCGCACCTGGCGACGCCGGTTATCGTGGATACCAATAAGGCGCTGAGCACGCTACGCTGGCTCAATCAAGAAATGGATAAGCGCTACCAGAAGCTCGCTGCCGACGGCGCGCGCAACATCGAGGGCTATAACAAGAGCCGTGCGGGCGACGAGAAGCTGCCCTACCTGGTGCTGGTCATCGACGAGCTGGCCGACCTGATGATGGCCGGATTCGACGAGGTGGAGCACGTCCTCTGCCGATTAGCACAGCTCGCCCGCGCCACCGGCATTCACCTTATCGTGGCTACCCAGCGTCCTTCGGTGGACGTGGTCACGGGTCTGATTAAAGCCAACTTCCCGACCCGCATCAGCTTTGCCGTTACCTCCCAGGTGGACTCGCGGACGATTCTGGACATGGGGGGCGCCGAGAAGCTGCTGGGGAGGGGGGATATGCTCTATATGCCCACCGAGGCGGCCAAGCCCAAGCGCCTGCAGGGCTGCTATGTCTCCGACGCGGAGGTGGAGAGGCTGGTCTATTTCTGGGGCAGCCAGCAAAAAGAGGAAGCGCCGTCGATGAGGATTGAGGACATTGTCGTCCCCGCCGCCCCGGGAGGGGGAACCTATCCACAAGACCCGCTGCTCGAAGCCGCACGGCAACTGGCGAGGGAACACCAGCATATTTCCACCTCTTACCTGCAGAGGCGGTTACATATCGGCTACCCCCGAGCCGCCCGTATCATGGACCAGCTCGAAGAAGAGGGGTTCAGGCGGGAAGAGGGGCAGAGCTAGGCGCTATTGCTTGGCGGCGGCGTAGGCCGCTATCCACAACCACAGACCCCATATAAAGAGCGCAATCGCTATCAGGAACCATTCGGTCGACCATAAGCCCACGGCGTCATTCTTGAAGCCGCTTATTATGCCCAGCACCAGGCTGGCCAGGCCCAGAATCTCCAAGACCCACGCCACTACCGCGAGGCACTTGTGACCCATACCGCAGAGCAGGCACTTTGACCCCTTGGGAACTGCTACCATTTCGTCGCCTCCTTGGATGTTTCGTTTCTGCTTTTAATTGTACTACGGGAACAGGGGTTGTCAATGGGGGGCTAGCTCTGCTTGACTGTGTTGCAGGCGCAGAGCCACGACCATAAGCCCCCCACCCAGAGCGCAATCGCGAGCAGCAGCCAGTGGGTCGGCTCCAGGCCCAGCTCTCTATGCAGGGCGGCGGCTATTATGCCCACCGTCAGGCAGGCTGTGCCCAGAAAGTCTAAAGCCAGCGCCACCCAGGCATGGAAGTTGTACCACTTTCTCCCTTTGCCGAAGAGAAGGAGCAGAGGGTCTTTGAGAATTCCGGTCATTTCGGTCTCCTTGCGGTGAATAGTTGCTGTTTGTAATTGTACTGCCAGGCTACGGGTTGTCAATGGGGGTATTGCCCCGCCCCGATTTTATCTTTTCCCGCCCGCCGCCCTTTTAATGTAAAGAGGGGTTGCACCCCTCTTAAAAACACCCCGCTTTTGGGGAGTATTGTTAATATGTTAAGTTGGGGGTATTATGAGGTGGAGGAATAGAATAAGTTTAGTGATGGGGGTAGATTAATATGGCTATACCAGACTATCAAACGTTAATGCTTCCGCTACTTAGACTGGCTGGAGATAACCGAGAACATTCAATAAGAGAAGCAATAGATAGATTGTCAAATGAATTCAAACTGACTGATGATGAGAAGAAAGAACTACTTCCAAGTGGAAAGCAAGAGATTTTTGATAACCGTGTTGGGTGGGCGAGAACATATTTAAAGAAAGCTGGATTAATAGAAATAACTAGATGGGGATACTTCCGAATAACGGAGAGAGGAATAGAGCTTCTTAAAAAAAATGTCCCTAAAATTGATGTGCGTTTACTGTATAGGTATCCTGAGTTTAGGGAATTTAAATCATACAAACTCGAAAGCAAAGAAATGGGGGAAGTAGAGAAGGGAGAGGGTGGGGGTACACCCAAAGAGGAATTAGAGAACGCTTATCAAAAAATTACAAACGAACTTGCGAAAGACCTACTTCAAGAGCTGAAAACAGTATCGCCTACTCAATTTGAACATATTGTTATTGATCTTCTGGTGAAAATGGGGTATGGGGGCAGTTATAAAGATGCTGCTAAAGCCATTGGTGGAGTGGGAGACGGAGGAGTTGATGGTGTGATTAGTGAAGATAGGCTAGGATTAAGTACAATATACGTACAAGCTAAACGTTGGCAAAACAAGAATGTTGGACATCCAGAAATTAGGGACTTTAGTGGTGCGCTTGATCTAAAACATGCAGAGAAGGGCGTCTTTATTACAACGTCTGGTTTCAATAAAGATGCGTGTGAAGGTGCTGGCAGAAGCTCGAAGAGAATTATTTTAATCGATGGAAGTCAGCTTGCCAAACTCATGATAGAATATAATGTTGGGGTAACCAGTGAGGACACGCTAAAAGTACAAAGGATAGATAAAGACTATTTCATAGAGGAGTAAAAAAAGTACTTGTTAAGAATCCTCACCTCCCCCTTCCTAATCTTTTAAGAATCGCATCCATGTAAATGCGCGCCAGGTTCTTGCCGTGCTTGGACATGCGCTCCTGTTTTTTCCGGCGCTTCTTCTCGCGGCGCTCCTGCTTGGTCTCCAGCTCGTCGTCGGTCATTTCTCCATCTCCACAATCTCCAACGGCTCGAACTCATGCCTCAGAGCGACAATGCGGTCGCGGATGAGCGCCGCCTTCTCGAACTCCAGGTTGCGGGCGGCGGTCTTCATCTGGCCTTCCAGCTCCTTGATGAGGCGGGCAACGTCCTCGCGGGTGGGCGGGGCGTCGGCGCTATAGACGGCGCGCACCTCGGCGGCGACCTTGACCCGCTCGGTGATGTCCCTGATGGCTTTTCTAATGCCCCGGGGGGTTATGCCGCGCTCTTTGTTATAGTCCAGCTGA
>DATKYX010000038.1:0-4890 GCA_035528255.1 Dehalococcoidales bacterium
TCAACAGGTTTATCCAGGAAATCCCTGACGCTTTTTCTGTGTTTTATTAAGTCCAGAAGAGCCATAATTTTACCTCTCCGTGCTCGATTTCATTATCTATAACCTGATAACCAATCCTAGTTCTGGCGGGTGTCCTTGTCAACAGTTTGCTTGACACTGATATAGCTAATAGCTAAAATAACTCCGACAACTTCCCTGCCGAGGTAGCTCAGTCGGTAGAGCAGCGGACTGAAAATCCGCGTGTCCCCAGTTCAATTCTGGGCCTCGGCACCACCCAGTGGTTAATATGCGGAAGTGGCTCAGTGGTAGAGCATCTCCTTGCCAAGGAGAGGGTCGCGAGTTCGAATCTCGTCTTCCGCTTTTTTCTCCCCCCAAAAGAACGTGCGCTTACAGGCATATCTGGCTTGCGCCACCCCCCTTTATGCAGTAAAATACGGCAACCTGGAGCGCATTCAGGACTTTAGCCGAAGTGGCGGAACAGGCAGACGCGACAGTCTCAAAAACTGTTGGGGGGCAACTCCCGTGTCGGTTCGAACCCGACCTTCGGCACCATTTCGGATGCCGAGTGGTGTAGCGGTAGCACCGGGGACTTTGAATCCCCTAGCCCAGGTTCGAATCCTGGCTCGGCAGCCACTCTCATTGTTTAATGCACCCCACCCCACCCCCTCCACACGCTTGACTAATCGGGCGTGGGACTATATTCTTAACACTAACAGATATGACAAAGAGGCAAGCGGCCACAGCCGCGGTTGAGGTAGACAAAGCCTCGTTCAGCTATAAAAACATCAAGGCAATCGACGACCTGTCGCTGGAGATTCCACGCGGTATCAGCTTCGGTCTGCTCGGCCCCAACGGCGCCGGCAAGACCACCCTCATTCGGATGCTGGTCGGGCTCCTAAAGCCCAAACCGGGCAGCATAAAGATATTAGGGCAAGCCCTCTCCCGCCGGACTGCCCACCTCATCGGCTACATGCCCCAGTTGCCTTCACTTTATAACGAGCTGTCGATAATTCAGAACGTCAACTTCTTCGCCCGCGTCTACCTGATGAACGACAAGCGCCAGCGCGAAAAACGCGTCGAAGAAGCGATAAAACTGGTCGACCTCTGGCCCCGTCGCAAGGACTCGGTGATGAAGCTCAGCGGCGGCATGAAACAGAGGGTCAGCCTGGCCTGCGCTATCGTCCACAAACCGCCCCTGCTCTTTCTCGACGAGCCCACCGTCGGCCTCGACCCCGAACTCAGGTTCACCTTCTGGGAGCACTTCGCCGAGCTCACCCGGCAGGGCACCACCCTCATCGTTTCCAGCCACACCATGGACGACGCCAACCACTGCGACCGCCTGGCTCTTATGCGCAACGGTGCGGTTATCGCCCGGGGCACGCCGGCCGAGTTGAGAAAAGCCACGGGCAAAAAAGACGCCAACCTGGAAGACGCCTTTCTATATTTTATTCACCGCGAGGAGAAAAATGCTTAACCAGGTATTTACCATCGCCGGCAGGGTGATGCTACAGATGCTCCGCGACCGCCGCACCATGGTGCTGCTGATAGCCGTCCCGCTGGTGATAGCCAGCATCGTCGGCGTCAGCATCCCCGAAAAGCAAATGCTGGACTATATCGCCCCCGCCTTGCTGGCGGTGTTGATACTCTTCTTCGGCTTCCTGCTCACCGGCATCAGCTTCCTCAGGGAGCGCTCCCAGGGAACGCTGGAACGGCTGATGGCTTCTCCGGTCTCCAAGCTGGATATAGTGGGCGGTTACCTGCTTGGTTTCCTGCTCTTCGCCGTGCTCCAGACCATGATTCTATTCTTCTACCTAATATACGTGCTCAATGTCAGCTTCCACGGCGAGCTGTGGCAGATTATCGTTTTCGAGATTATTATCGGCATCCTGGCCGTTTGCCTGGGGATTTTCATCTCCGTATTCGCCCGCAACGAGTTCCAGATGGTGCAATTCATCCCCCTCATCATACTGCCCCAGATTTTCCTCTGCGGGCTGCTCTGGCCCGTGGAGCAGATGCCGGAATACCTGCAGTGGATAGCCCGGTTCCTGCCCCTGACCTACGGCGTGGACGGCATCAGGGCCCTGATGCTTCAGGGACAGAGCCTGCTGGACATAGGCAAGGAAATCGGCGTCCTGGCCGGCTATGCCGCGGGCCTGATGGTATTAGCCTCGCTCACCTTGAGGAGAGGCGCCTCCAGCTAAATCCGGACGAGCCCCTTACCGCCCATTTTGTCACATATTGGACAAGCCACTTACAGCCCATTATTATATAGATGTTGCCTGGTATCCAACAGCTTGAGACCTCACTCTAAGGAGGCGCAAAGTGTGGCTGCAAATCTTAGTCGGCATCTTTTTAATCCTGCACGGCCTGGTGCACTGGGTCTACGCGGCTCCCCAGAAAGATGAACCCGGCGCCAAAGCCTTTAACGCCCTCACCGGGCGCTGGCTGGTGAAAAAGGCCGGCCTTAACCAGGCGATTGCTTTAAAGCTGGGCATAGCCCTTATGATTCTGGCCACCGCCGGTTTTATCCTGAGCGGTATCGCCTTGCTCTGCTCACTGGGGTGGTGGACGATACCAGCTATAGCCACGGCGGCGGTCTCTTTGGTCTTCATCGCCCTTTACTGGGATAAATGGATGTTCGGCGGCGTCCTGCTGAATATCGGTGTCATAGTGCTGGCGCTGCTCTGGGAAATTTAGCCAAGTATTTCTTTATGGGAATCAGGGAAAACAGCCGGAAACTGCTCGAAGAGCTGCCCGACGGGGTGGAACTGGTCGCCGCCGCCAAGACGAGGACGGCGGATGAAGTGCTGGCCGCCGTCGAGGCGGGCATAGCGATTATCGGGCAAAACTATGTCCAGGAAGCCGAGGCAATCTATCCCGCTATCGGCAACAAAGCAAGGTGGCACTTCATCGGCCACTTACAGAAGAACAAGGTCAAAAAAGCGGTAACCATATTCGACATGATAGAAACCGTCGACTCGGTAGAGCTGGCTCAGGAGATAGACAGGCACTGCGCTCTAGTCGGCAAGGTGATGCCCGTGCTCATTGAGATAAACAGCGGCAGAGAGCCGCAAAAAGCAGGCGTGCTGCCCGAAAAAACCGAAGAACTCATCAGGGCAATCTCAAGCCTGCCCAACATAAAGGTAATGGGGCTGATGACGATGGGCCCCCGCTTCGGCAACCCCGAAGACTCCCGCCCCTACTTTATCACCACCCGAAAGATTTTCAAGCGCATCGAGGCGCTGGCGATACCCAATGTCGATATGAAATACCTGTCCATGGGCATGACCAACTCCTACCCGGTAGCCCTCGAAGAAGGGGCCAACCTGGTAAGAATCGGCACCCGTATATTCGGCGAAAGAAGTTAGTTCAAGAGAGGGGAGAGTTTTTATGGCAATTGAAGAACAGGTAAGAGAAAGCCTGGAAACGGTAATGGTTCCCGGCGTTATGCGCAGCCTTAACGGGCTGAATCTGGTCAGGCAGGTGACTGTCTCGGACAAAACAGCCAAAATCACGCTGGCGGCCACCGCCCTCAACGACGAGGCTAAGAAATGGGTCACCACCAAGGCTAAAGATGCGGCGGGCAAGCTGGAGGGGATAAGAAAGGTAGAAATAGAGTTCGCTGAAGCCAAGCCCGCCGAGCTCAATAAAATCGGCAATATCATCGCCGTGATGAGCGGCAAGGGCGGGGTGGGCAAATCGCTGGTGGCGGGACTGGCCGCCATCGCCCTCCAGCGCCAGGGCTACGAGGTAGGCATACTGGACGCCGACCTCACCGGCCCCAGCATCCCCAAGATGTTCGGCATCGCCGGCCGCCCCAGCGGCAGCGAGACCGGCATCCTGCCCGTGCTCTCGAGATCGGGCATCGAGGTGATGTCCATCAACCTGCTACTGCCCCAGGAAGACGACGCCGTCATCTGGCGCGGCCCCCTCATCAGCAACACCATCAAGCAGTTCTGGGAGGGCGTCCTCTGGGGCAAGCTCGACTACCTGCTCATAGATTTACCCCCCGGCACCGCCGACGCCCCCCTCACCGTGATGCAGTCCTTCCCCATATCGGGCGTTATCATCGTCTTCACCCCCCAGGACCTCACCGCAATGATAGTCCGCAAAGCGGTCAACATGGCGCAAAAGATGGAGAAAACCGTGCTGGGAGTGGTGGAGAATATGAGCTACCTCTATATACCCGAGATAGATAAAAAGATGGAAATCTTCGGCCCCAGCCGCGGAGAGGAAATGGCGCAGGCGTCGAATGCCCCCCTGCTGGGGCAATTGCCCCTCGACCCCGAGCTGGCCAGGCTCTGCGATAAGGGCGAGATTGAAAACTACGAATCCGAGATTATGAAAGCCTTCGGCCAAGCCCTGAAAGACGCCCTGGCCGGCGCCAAACCCCCCACCCCTTGACGTAAGCGCCGCGCGGGACTTACCCTATTAAGGGAGAACCGGATGTCGGAAGCAGCCAAAGAACAAGAAAGCCTGGCTCAGGAAGAGAAGGTCAAAGAAAAGACGGACGCCGACGGCAATAAATGGCGCAAGGTATATTTCGGCGGCGGCGCCCACTTCCGGAACTGGCTGGAACAGTGCCGCGAGCTGGGCGAGGTCGAGGTGGAAGAGGTGGACTCAAAGGGCTTCAAGTGCTTCGAGGAAGCCGGCGAAAAGATGTACCGCATCTGGATGAAAGAAGAGCCGCCGGGCTAAAAACGGCTCGAATTCGAGGAGGTGGTTAAAAGGTGCATTGAACGGGGAATAATGGTAAAATAAAACTCAATCAAGACCAGGAGGATAGTTTAAGAAATGGCGTACAAGATTACCGAGGAGTGCATTAGCTGCGGAGCCTGCGAGCCTGAATGCCCCAACGGGGCTATCAGTGAAGGAGACGAAATCTATATA
>DATKYX010000039.1:0-3754 GCA_035528255.1 Dehalococcoidales bacterium
GAAGGATATTTCCGAGTTCCTGATTGACGTGCTGGAGTTGCCGAAATCGGCCTATAAGCCCTCGGCGGCCGCCAAGGGCAAGAAGGTGACCTGGCACGACCCCTGCCACCTCAACCGTCACCTGGGGATAACCAGCCAGCCGAGGCAGGTCATAAAGTCGATATCGGGGGTGGAGTATGTCGAGATGCCCAACGCCGACCGGTGTTGCGGGATGGCGGGTGCCTTCAGCCTGCACTACTACGACTTGTCCAAAGAGATTGCCGATAAGAAGGCGGCTTCGATTAAAGCAACGGGGGCCGATATCGTGGTCAGCAGCTGCCCGGGGTGCGAGATTCAGCTTATCGATAGCACGGTGCGGAACAAGGTGCCGGTGAAGGTGATGCACATTATGGAGCTTATAGAATAGCTCCTATTTGAGGGCCTGCCGGCAGGTTTCGTAGCCCAGGTCGAAGGCTTTCGTATTAACCGGCGCCAGTTTAGCCGGGAAGCGTTCCTCGACGGTTTCTTTTATGGTGGCTACTTTTATGGGCAGGCGCTCGGTGCCGAATAATGCCCCCAGCATGACGACATTGGTGGTGAGCAGGCTGCCCGCCTCCTGAGCCAGTTTGGTGGCATCGAGCTGGATTACCCTTTCCGCGGCTTTGTTCAGCTTTTCCAGGATTTCCTCCAGGCTGGGGTAGCTGCTTTGTCCCAAGGGAACGGTGAAGGGCACGGTTACCGCCGTGTTGAGTATGACCAGGCTGGACTTGGAGAGGCAGGTGATATTCCTCAGCGCCTCCGAGGGCTCCATGCCGACCAGAGCGCTGCACTTGCTGGTGGGGATGAGGGGGCCGTAGACATCTTCGCCGAGCCTGATGGCGCTGGTTACCGAGCCGCCCCTTACCGCCATGCCCAGTATCTCCGAACCCCTGACCTTTAGCCTATCTTTGACCGCCGCTTCCCCCAGCAACTCCGACATCAGGATTACACCCTGCCCCCCGACCCCGGTGATTAGCACGTTGAATTCTTTAATCATTGGCTCACCTCTATTATCGCTTTGTAGGGGCAGACCTGGGCGCAGATGCCGCAGCCGGTGCAGAGCGCCTGGTCGATGACGGTCTTGCCGTCCTCTTTTATTATCGCCGGGCAGCCCAGAAGCTCAATGCAGGCGTTGCATTTGCCGCTGCACTTATCCTGGTCTACGAAGTAGGGGATAATCGGTTCTTTTCGTTTCCTCTTCTCCCGCTGGGCTATCATGGTGCAGAGTCGCCGGGAGACGACGACGGCGGGACCATCGAACCTTATGGCGGCTTCTATGGTCTTGGCGGCCGCTTTCAGGTCGAAGGGGTCGACGACCTCGACGAATTTTACCCCGCAGGCCCGGGCGATATCCTCCGGCTTTAGCTGGACGGTCTCGTCGCCCATAGCGGTGTGGCCGGTGCCGGGGTGGGGCTGGAAGCCGGTCATAGCCGTGGCCGAGTTATCCAGCACGACCATGGTTATGTTTGCCTTGTTGTAGACGGCGTTTATCAGGGGCGGTATGCCGGCGTGGAAGAAAGTTGAATCGCCTAGATGGGCTACTATCGGCGCGTTGACGACATGAGACAGCCCGTTGGCGATGCCGAAGCTGCCGCCCATACAGATGGTGGTGTCCACCGCCTCCAGCGGCGGGTTATAGCCCAGGGCGTAGCAGCCGATGTCGCCGGGGTAGATAGCCTCCACGTCCTTCCCTATGTCCCTAGCCACCTTTTTCGAGGCGGTCTTGATGGCATAGAAAGACGCTCGATGGGAGCAGCCGGGGCACAGCGCGGGAGGCCTCCAGGGGAGGAGGGGAGCCGTTTCTTCGGCCAGCTTGTCCAGCTTGGCGAAATCCACCGGCGACTTGGCTCCGGTAAGCTTGATGAGAGCCTCGGTGACCGTCCTCGTCGATAGCTCGCCGACCCGCGGCAGCAGGTCCTTACCATGGATTTTAACCGGAATATTATGCTCGCCGGCGATGGCTTTGACATGAAGCTCGACGAAGGGGTCTATCTCCTCGGTTATAAGCACCTCCTTGACCGATTTCAGCAGCTCTATCACCAGCTGCTCGGGCAGGGGGTGGGGGGTGCCGATTTTGAGCATGGAGACCTTATCTTCAATCCCCAGCCACTTTAACGCCTCAATAC
The DNA here is from genome assembly GCA_035528255.1 of Dehalococcoidales bacterium. GTDB lineage: Bacteria > Chloroflexota > Dehalococcoidia > Dehalococcoidales > BS750m-G39 > E44-bin88. Next base: position 2,145 of record DATKYX010000039.1, read on the forward strand.
TGTAGCTGTAGCACAGCCCGCAGCCGATAATGCCCAGCTTGGCGCCGCGCGCCGGCTTTAGCTGGTTATAGGGGAGGCTGTCAGCCGCCTTCTTTATGGCATCGAACCTTTCCAGCATCAGGGGCTTGTTTATCCTGGCTTCGCGGGGGGTATAGACCAGCCAGTCGCGGTTTTTGACGAACTTACCCTGTCTCTTCTCCCGCGATATCTCGCCCAGAACTAAATCGCTGCGGGCGTGGCCGATACGGGTTACCGAGCGGAGCATGAAGAGCTGACGGAATTGCTCGGATAGCTTAAAGGCGTCAGCCATCATATCTTTGGCTTCCTGCACGGAGGAGGGCTCAAGGATGGGCATGTAGGCCTGCAGGGCGATATAGCGGTTGTCCTGCTCGTTTTGGGAGCTCCACGCCCAGGGGTCATCGGCGGATAGCAGGACGAAGCCGCCCTTAGCCCCGATGTAGTTGGCCGTCATCAGCGGGTCGTGAGCTACGTTGACCCCGACGTGTTTCATCGATGCCATGGCCCTAACCCCGCAGATGGAGGCGGCCAGGGCGACTTCGAAGGCTACTTTCTCGTTAGTCGACCACTCGACATAGATACCGAGCTCTTTGGCGACGCTGGACAGGGTTTCCGTTATCTCGCTGGAGGGGGTGCCGGGGTAGGCGGCGGCAACCTGGACGCCGGCCTCTATAGCCCCCCGGGCGATGGCTTCGTTACCCAGCACAAACAATCTTTTTCCAGGGGCGTCGGAAGTTATGGTTAATTCTTTCAAGGACGGTCTCCTTCCCTGGCTTGCGGGGTGTTATCAATCAGCCAGCCATAGGCAGTATATCTGATGCTGGAAACGGAATCAAGAATCGAGCCTCGAACTTGTTGCCCTTCAGCCGCAAGTGTTACAATAAATTTACAGGAAAGAGGTATAAATCTATGCCGTTACAGGCTATTGTCGTTAAAGGGGCTCGTGAGCATAACCTCAAGAATATCGATGTCACTATCCCCCGCGATAAGCTGGTGGTTATCACCGGCGTCTCCGGCTCGGGCAAAAGCTCGCTGGCTTTCGATACCATCTATGCCGAGGGGCAGCGGCGCTATGTGGAGTCGCTGTCGGCTTACGCCCGCCAGTTTCTGGGCCGGATGGAGAAGCCCGAGGTGGACTATATCGAGGGCTTGAGCCCGGCTATCTCCATCGACCAGAAGGGACCGAGCAAGAACCCGCGCTCGACGGTGGGCACGGTGACCGAAATCTACGACTACCTGAGGCTGCTCTTTGCCCGCGTGGGCCACCCCCACTGCCCCAACTGCGGGCGGGAGATTACGGCGCAGACGGTGCAGCAGATTGTCGATGCCGTGCAGAATATCCCCGCCAAGAGCCGCATCATGATTCTAGCCCCGCTGATAAGCGACCGCAAGGGCGAATACCAGTCGGTTTTCGACGACCTGCGCAAGGCGGGCTATGTCCGCGCCCGGGTCGACGGCGCGATTCGCGAGCTGGCCGAGGATATTCAACTGGATAAATATAAGAATCATTCTATAGCGGTGGTGGTGGACCGGCTGGTGATGGGGGAGAGCGACCAGAGCCGCATCGCCGACTCGGTGGAGACGGCTCTTAA
>DATKYX010000040.1:0-9972 GCA_035528255.1 Dehalococcoidales bacterium
AGATACCCGCCGCACCAAGCAACTGCTGGCGAGCTATGATATCAAGACACCGACCACCAGCTATCACGAGCACAACAAACTGACCAAGCTTGACTACATCCTGGATTGCCTGAGCGAGGGGGACGTGGCGCTGGTTTCGGACGCGGGGATGCCGGGCATTTCCGACCCGGGGCACGAGCTTATCGTCGCCGCTCACGAGCGGGGGATTCCCGTGGTTCCCATTCCCGGCGCCTCGGTGGTGATTACGGCGCTGGCGGTTTCGGGGATGGATACGGAGCGGTTCAGCTACCTGGGTTTTCTGCCGCACAAGGCGGGCGCCCGAAAGAAGCTGCTGAAATCAATTGCCGGCGACCCGGCCACCATCGTTGTCTTTGAGACGCCGCACCGCCTAAAGGCGGCGCTGGGTGATATACTGGAGGTGTTGGGGGACAGGGAAATGACCGTCTGCCGCGAGCTGACCAAGCTCCACGAGGAGGTCTTCCGGGGAAAAGTGAGCCAGGCCATAGAGCACTTCTCCGGGCCGAGGGGTGAGTTTACCCTGGTTATCGCGGGACAGAAAGAGGCGGCCAAGCCGCAGCTTACCGAAGCCGTCGAGAAAGAATTGCACGAGATGCGGCGGAGTGGGGTGGGGGCGAAAGAGGCGGTGGCAAAATTGGCCGAAGAGACGGGTCTATCCAAGAAAGAACTATATCGCGCCTGGCTGAAGTCGGGCTAAAGATTCGGGTATGGAGGTGAGTTGACAATGCGCCGTGGTTGCACATCTTTGGGGGATGTCCAGTGCGATGAGTGCCAGCGCCCGATACCGTATTCCAAGCGCTATATGGTTATCGACGATGAGAAAGGCAAGCTATCGCGTATCTGTGTCGATTGCTGTTTGACTAAGGGCTACGCTCGTTATACCGAGGAAAAGGGGCAACAGGTCTTGACCTTTTTCCCGGAAAAGCCCGGATCTTTATAGAGAGAATCGGAATGGCTGAAAAAATCCTGGTCGCCGTTGCCTGGCCTTACGCCAACGGCTCGTTGCACCTGGGGCAGATTGCCGGCGCCTACCTGCCGGCGGATATATTCGCCCGCTACCACCGCCTGGCGGGTAACGATGTATTAATGGTGTCGGGCTCCGACCAGCACGGCACGCCCATAACTATCAAGGCGGAGCAGGAGGGGAAAAAGCCGGGCGATATCGCCGGACGCTATCACCGCGAGTTCCTCGAATCCTGGAGGAAGCTGGGCATCTCCTTCGACCTCTTTACCACCACGGGCACGGCCAACCACGCCGAGGTGACCCAGGATATCTTTCTTACCCTGCTGGAGAAGGGCTATATCTATAAGGACAGGGTATTGCAGCCCTATTGCCCGCAGTGTAAGCGCTTTCTGCCCGACCGCTATATCGAGGGCACCTGCCCCTTTTGCCATGCCGAAGGCGCCCGCGGCGACCAGTGCGACGACTGCGGCAAGCCGATGAACCCCGCCGAGCTGCTCAAGCCGCGCTGCCGTATCTGCGGCGCCACGCCGCGCTTCGAGGAGTCGGAGCACTTTTTCCTGAAGCTTTCCGCCTTTCAGGAAAAGCTGCTGGAGTGGGTGAGGCCGAAGAGCTACTGGCGGCCGAACGTGCTCAACTTTACCACCCGCTACCTCGAGGACGGGCTTAAAGATAGAGCCATCACCCGCGACATTAACTGGGGGGTGCCCGTGCCGCTGGAGGGCTACGAGAACAAGCGCATCTACGTCTGGTTCGAGGCGGTTATCGGCTACCTTTCGGCTTCCAAGGAATGGGCGAAAGCCAACGGAGACGGGGAGGGGTGGCGTCCCTTCTGGCAGGGTAAAGATTCAAAAAGCTATTACTTCATCGGCAAGGATAACATCCCCTTCCACACCATAATCTGGCCGGCGATGCTAATGGGCTACGGGGGCTTGAACCTGCCCTACGACGTGCCCTCCAACGAGTTTTTGACCATCGAGGGCAAGAAGCTTTCCACGAGCCGTAACTGGGCGGTCTGGCTGCCCGATTATCTGGCCCGGTACGCGCCCGACCCGCTGCGCTACCTTTTATCCATCAACATGCCCGAAAGCGGGGACACCGACTTTTCCTGGCGGGAGTTTTTCCGCCGTAACAACGACGAGCTGGTGGCGACCTACGGCAACCTCGTCCACCGCGTTTTGACCTTCAGCTACCGCCATTTCGACGGCGGCGTGCCCGAGCCCGGTGAGCTGGATGACCAGAGCCAGAAACTACTGGCTAAGGCCGAGGAAACTCTACAGAATGTCGGCGAGCTTATCTCTCAATGCCACTTTAAGCAGGGCGTGATGGCGGCCATGGCGCTGGCGCAGGAAGCCAACCGCTACCTCGACGACAAGTCGCCCTGGAAGATAATAAAAGAGGACAAGCAGTCTGCTGCCACGGCGTTATACGTGGCGCTGGGGGTAATCGAGGCGCTAAAGACGGCGCTCTGCCCCTTCCTGCCCTTTAGCTCCCAAAAACTGCATAAGATGATGGGTTTCGATGGCAGCATCGAGAGCGACGGCTGGAAGCTGAGGCTGCCCAAAGGGGGGCAAAAGCTGGGCGAACCGGAGCCTTTGTTCGTTAAGCTGGACGAGGAGCTGGTGGAGGAGGAGACGGCGCGGCTGGGGCAGGACTGATGCTGATAGATTCGCACGCCCATATCGATTTACCCAACTTCGATAAAGACCGCGAGCAGGTATTCGCCCGCGCCCGGCAGGGTGGCATCAGGGCGGTCATCAACATCGGGCTGGACGCCGAGTCGAGCCGCGCCTCGCTGGAGATGGCCAAGCAATACGACGACGTTTTCAGCACCGTCGGCTTTCACCCCCACGAAGCCTCCAAGATGGACGACGACGATATTAAAACCCTTGCCGAGCTTGCCCAAGACGAAAGGGTGGTGGCGGTGGGCGAAATCGGGCTCGATTTCTACCGCAACCTTTCCCCGCGCCAGAGCCAGGAGGCGGCTTTCAGGAAGCAGCTCGACCTGGCCGTGGAATTGGGGCTGCCGGTGGTGGTGCACTGCCGACAGGCGCACCGAGAGGTCTTTAACATACTGAACGGGTGGGTGCGGGCAACGCTTTCGGCGGGGAGGCTGCGGCGGGGGGTTATCCACTGCTTCAGCGGGGATATCGAGCTGGCGCAGAAGTATATCGAAATCGGCTTTTACATCTCGCTGGCGGGCTCGGTGACCTACCCCTCGGCGGGGGAACTGGTGGAGGTCGCCCGCGAGATACCGTTGAACAGGCTGCTTCTGGAGACGGACGCGCCTTTTTTGGCGCCGCAGGCCTACCGGGGGAAGCGCAACGAGCCCGCCTACGTGGCCCTTATCGCCGAGAAGGTGGCCCAGGTGAGGGGAGTGCCCAGGGAGACGGTGGCGGGGGCGGCGGCGAAGAATACGATAAGCCTGTTCAACCTGCCCGTCAGATAAAGGAGAGAGGGTTGAAGCTGGAAGAAATCTATCAGCTTGTCGAGGCCGACCTGGCCAGGGTAAAGAGCCGGATGGAGACGGTGACCGAGGTCGATTCCCCGCACCTGGCCGAGATGCTGCGGCATATCCTGGGCGGGGGCAAGAGCATAAGGCCGGCGCTTACTTTGCTGGCGGGGGATTTTTACCACCACAATCTCGACCTGTTGCTGTCCATGGCTACCGCCGTCGAGCTGATGCACACCTCCACCCTGGTGCATGACGACGCCATCGATAAGTCGGCGGTGCGGCGGGGAAGGCCGACGGTCAACGAGATGTGGGGGGAGGAGCGGGCGATACTCTTGGGGGACTACCTGTTCGCCCGGGCGGGCGAGTTCGCCGCCGATACCGGCAACCTGAGGGTGATAAAACTCTTCAGCCAGACGCTGCAGACCATATCCGGCGGGGAAATCGTGCAGGCCAGCGACGCTTTTAAGCTGGAGCAGACCCGCCAGCACTACCTGGATAGAATCGCCAGCAAGACCGCCTCGCTGTTTTCGCTGTCCACCATTTCCGGGGCTATATTAAGCGACGCGCCCGAAGATTCCATAAAGATTTTGCGGGATTACGGCTTTAAGCTGGGCGTCGCTTTCCAGATTGTGGACGACATCCTCGATTTCGCCGGCACCGAGCAGGAGATGGGCAAGCCCATCGGCTCCGACCTTTCGCAGGGGACGCTGACCCTGCCCGCCATGCTGTTGCTGGAGCAATACCCCGACGACAACCCGGTAAAAGAGTTGTTCGGCGATCCGGATATGCCGGAAAAGGACAAGCGGGATAAAGTCGGGCGGGCGATAGAGATGGTGGGGAGTTCGGGTATCGTTAAGCAGTGTTACCAGCTTGCCTCGGACTATTGCGTCGAAGCCTGCCGCGACCTGGGGAGGCTGCCGGCTAAGCCCAGCCGACAGGCGTTGGAAGACCTGGCTGATTTAGTGATAAGCCGCAAGAAGTAGTGAGACGTTAGTCTGCCGAACTATTCCCCTTCGATGTGGCTGCTGCCGTCGCGGTAGCTTTCTTTTTTATGGGTGGGCAACAGCTCTTTGAAGCGGTCTACGGCGTACTGTCCGGCGGCGAAGGCTTCCTTGCGGTGGGCGGCGGCTACCGCGACCAGGAAGTTGATGTCGCCGACCTCGAGCTTGCCGATGCGGTGGCTGATGGCGATACCCTCGACCTGCCACTGGCGCCGAATTTCGCCGGCGATTCTCTCTAAGCCCGCTTTAGCCGTGCCTTCGGGGTCGGAGTATTCCACGGAGACGACCTGTTTGCCGCGGGAGTTATCGCGAATCAGCCCGATATAGACCGCCACGCAGCCGCTGCCGTGGGTCTTGACCCTGTTGACGACGGACTCGGGGGAGATGGGCTTGGAGGTAATCTCAATCACGACGGTTTCCTATGAGGACGCCGGCGCCTGTTTGGGGATAATCCGGGGCTGAGCCGCTTTCTTGGGGGCGGTTTTAGCCTTTGCCTTGGGCGACTCGGCGACGGGTTGGGTGGCGGGTTTTGCCTTGGGCTTGGTGGTGAGGGGTTCGGTGAAAGCCAGCTCCAGATCTTCGCCCTCTATGGTTTCCTGGACGAGGATTTTTTCGGCGATATGAATCAGCCGCGCCTTGTTCTCGGTGAGCAGCCGTCTGGCTTCGTCGTGGGCGTGCTGGATGATGCTGTACACCTCTTCGTCAATATCCTGGGCGACCTTCTCGCTGTAGTCCCGCTGCTCCGTGATTTCGCGCCCTAAGAAGACCATTTCCTCTTTGTGCCCGAAGGTGCGGGGGCCCAGCTTTTCGCTCATGCCGTAAGAGGTCACCATCTTGCGCGCCAGCTTGGTGGCTTCTTCGATGTCGTTCTGGGCGCCTGTGGTCATTTCCTTAAAGATTAATTCCTCGGCGGTCTGTCCCGCCAGGAGGGTGGCAATCATATCCTTGAACTGGGAACGGGTCATCAGATAGCGGTCTTCGGTGGGCAAAAGGCGGGTGTAACCCCCCATCATACCCCGCGCCACGATGGAGACTTTATGCACCGGGTCGGCGTTGGGCAGCAGCTTGGCTACCAGGGCGTGGCCTGCCTCGTGGTAGGCGCCGATTTCCTTTTCCTTGGGGCTGATGCGGCGGCTCTTTCTTTCGGGACCGGCAATCACCCGGTCTATGGACTCTTCCAGGTCCGCCATCTTGATGACTTTCTGGCCGCGCCTTGCTGCCAGTATAGCCGCCTCGTTGAGCAGGTTAGCCAGGTCGGCGCCGCTGAAGCCAGCCGTCTGTTTAGCCAGCACCTCTAAATCGACCTCGTCATCCAGGGGCTTGCCCTTGGAGTGGACCTTGAGGATTGCCGTCCGCCCGTTGATGTCGGGGCGGTCTAAAATAACCCTGCGGTCGAAGCGCCCGGGGCGGAGGAGGGCGGGGTCTAATATGTCGGGGCGGTTGGTCGCCGCCAGAATAATAACGCTGGTGTTGGTGTCGAAGCCGTCCATCTCTACCAGAATCTGGTTGAGGGTCTGCTCCCTTTCGTCGTGACCGCCGCCTAAGCCCGCGCCGCGATGGCGGCCGACGGCGTCAATCTCGTCGATAAAGATTATGCAGGGGGTGTTGCGCTTGGCCTGGTCGAAGAGGTCGCGCACCCTTGAGGCGCCGACGCCGACGAACATCTCGACGAATTCGCTGCCGCTGATGGAGAAGAAGGGGACGCCGGCTTCGCCGGCTACGGCTCTGGCCAAGAGCGTCTTGCCCGTGCCGGGGGGGCCGATGAGTAAAATGCCCTTGGGAATGCGCGCCCCCAGGCTCTGGAATTTCTCCCGCGACTTGAGGAATTCGACGACTTCGTGTAGCTCCTGTTTAGCCTCTTCCACGCCGGCGACATCGTCGAAGGTTACGGTGGGCGTGCTGCCCTGCATGAGGCGGGCGCGGCTGCGCCCGAAGCTCATCGCCTGGCTGTTAGCCCCCCGCGCCGAGCGGAAGAGGAAGAAGATGAGGGCGCCGAAGAGGAGGAGGGGGAGGAAGCTGATTAAGATACTGCCCCAGTCGAAGCCGGCAGGCTTGACTTTGTAGTCCACGTCTTTGAGGTTTAAGCCCAACTCTTGAAGCTCGACCAGGGAAAGGTTGCCGGTGGCGGTTACTAGCTCCCTGCCGTCGAGGGTGGTGAGGAGCAGCTCTCCGTCGTCCACGATAATGGCGGCTATCTCGCCTTCCTGCGACATGGTTATAGCCTGCTCCAGGCCGACTTCAGTCGGCTTGGCCGATGTCGGGAAGAGCTGGTAGAGGAGGACGACCGCCGCCACCAGAATGATTACGTATATTAAGCTGTTGCGCATCCAGTTCGACTTCATCATTAGCCTCGTAATTTACATTATAACAGAAGGCGCGGTCAATAGGAAAATAGGGCTGCTTTTAGAGTTTATGGTAGCTTTCCTGGAGAAGCAGGGCGTCTTCTTCCAGGCTGGGGCTTTCACAGATTACCAGTCCCTTGGCCCCGTAGTCCTTGAGCGCCTGGAGGAGTTCGCCATAGTTCAGGTCGGACTCTTTGAGGTTGAGGTGTTTTCGTTCTCCCTTCTTGCCGTAGTCGATGCCGGAGACGTGGATATGCATGTTGGCTATCGCCTCGTCCCCCAGGCCGTTTTTTATCTGCTCCAGGACGGCGACGAATTCGGGGTAGGAGTTGGCCCGGCCGCTGCGGGCGTGCCAGTGGGCGAAGTCCATGCAGATGCCGACTCTATCAAGCTCGTTGCATAGCTTAATGATTTCGTCGATATCGCCGAACTGGCTGGTCTTGCCCATGACCTCGGGCCTGACCCAGACGTTATTATCTTCTTTTTTGAGCTGTTTCATAATCTCGCCCAGGTTTTTCCTGACCGCCTGGTAGGTTTCCCCCGGGGGGTCGCCGAGGTAGAAGGCGGCGTGGAAGACGATGCTCTCGGCGCCGCATAAAGCGCCGATGCGGGCGGTCTGGATGATTCTTGACTGGCTGGCGGCCACCTTTTCCGGCTCGCGGGCGTTGAGGTTGATGTAGTAGGGGCCGTGAGCCGAGAGCCTGACGCCTTGGCTGCGGGCGGTTTCCGCCACGAGACGGGCGCTGATTTCCGCCATCCTGACGCCGTAGACGAATTCAAGCTCCATGCAGCCCAATCCCAGCTCGGCGATGCGCTTGATGCCGTCTATGGCCGACGAGGTTTTGGCGGTGTGGGGGGTGCCGCCTGTGCCGAAGAGGAGTTTGTCCATTTTGCCTCTCTGCGAGTGGTTAACATAATTATAACATAGAATTGTTTGAGGGGGAGTTAAGGGGGTTTTCGCCCAGCCGCCCTGCCTTGTTGTGCGTAAGTCTGGTTTTCCCACCCAATACCCACCCTAATGAGTAAACTCCTTAACCTGAGGGTTACGTTTCTCCCCGCCCCGTTTCCCCCTTTTTAGGGCTGTACCTCGCCGGGTGGGGTGGAGAAGAGTTAATAGAGGTTACACCTTTATTGGGTGGGTTGGTGTGGGAAGAACAACCTGGAGCGGGCGGGAAAAGATAAAATCGGGGGGTGGTATGCTATAATATTATTGAGTTATGGAGGCTGGTTTCTGGAATCTATAGAATTGGCGCGCCAGGTGGTGGAAGCCGCCGCCGACAAGCAGGCGATTGACATTGTTTTGCTCGACGCCCGCGAGGTTTGCAGCTTCGCCGACTATTTCGTGATATGCAGCGGCGATTCCGACAGGCAGCTGACCGCCATCTACGACGAGGTGGGGCACCGGCTAAAGCATGAGGGTATCATGCCCCACCACTACGAAGGGACGATAGATTCGGGGTGGATGCTGTTGGATTTCGGCGATGTTATCGTCCACATCTTTGCCCCTTTCGAGCGCGAGTACTACCAGCTCGACGAGCTCTGGGAAAAAGCAAAACCGGTGCTGCGGATTCAGTAGCCGTATATTTCGTCGGGGTGGAAGAAGAGGTTGATTTCTATTTCGGCGTTGTCGGGCGAGTCCGAGCCGTGGACGCTGTTATGCTCCAAACTTTCACCGAAATCGCCGCGTATCGTGCCTTTTTCCGCCCTGGCGGGGTCGGTGGCGCCCATCGCTTTCCGTATGGTTTCCACAGCGCCCTTGCCCTCGAAGACGCAGGCGACGATGGGGGCGGAGGTGATGTAGTCGACCAGGTCGCTAAAGAAGGGCTTTTCTTTGTGGACGGCGTAGTGTTGGCGGGCTAGAGCCTTATCGGCGTGGAGCATTTTGAGCGCCACCAGCTTTAAGCCCAGCTTTTGCAGGCGGGCGATGATGGCACCCGCCAGTTCTCTTTTCATAGCGTCGGGTTTGACCAGGACTAAAGAACGTTCCATTTTATCACCCTTACCCCCTGTGTCCCCCTCTCCCTCACAGGGAGATGGGGAAGAATTCTTTCAAAGGAGGGGCTACGCCCCTCTTAAACTCCCCGTTATATATCCGCAGGCTTTCGCCTCTCCTGGACTTTCTTATAGAGGATACTAGTTTATGGTGGTTTTTGGCAAATTGGTTTACGGGGAACGGACTAACCCCTCTAAGTCTTTGACAGTTACCGTCTCCAAAGAGTCCACGATAAGGTCGGCTTCGTTGAGTTTTTCTCCGGGGTGGGTGTTGGTGATGGCGACGCAGTACATGCCTGCGCTCTTAGCCGCCTTTACCCCCGCCACCGCATCCTCAAAAACAATGCAGTTTTTGGGTTCGGCTCCCAGCCTCTGAGCCGCCAGGAGAAAGACCTGGGGGCTGGGCTTGCCCTCGGTAACGTCGTGGCCGGTGATGACGGCCTTGAAGTACTTTTCGATGCCCAGGCTGCCGATAATGAGGCGGATGTTTTCCATCGTCGTCGAGGAGGCGATGGCCATCTTTACGCCCCGCTCGTAGAGCGCCCCGACCAGTTCGAGGGCGCCGGGGAGGGGCTTTACGTCGCGGCCGATGATGCGGCGGAAGGTGGTCTCTTTTTCCCGGGCGATGGTTTCTATCTCGGCTCCGGTGGTCTGTTCGCCGAGGGTGTTTCTGATGATGGCGTCGTTCCTGATGCCGAAGCCGCGCTTGAAGTCGGCTTCGGTGAAGTTAATGTTCCTCCTGGCGAAGGTTTCCTGCCAGGCGAGGAGGTGATGGTGGGCGGTGTCGGCGAGGACTCCGTCCATATCCCAGATAACGGCGGCGATTTCAGGCATCGACCCTGGTCTCCTTCCCTATCATAAAGATATACATGGTGGCGGTGCTTTCGGCGACCAGGGTGCCGTCGGCGAGCTTTATTTCCGCTTTGGTTTCGACCAGCCGCCTCGTCTTCCTGGTCACGGAGCCGGTGACGGTGAGCGGCTCGTCTATGGGCAGGGGGCGCTTGAAGCGGGTCTGCATCTTGGCGGTGAGGCTGTTGATCCCTGAATGCAAAGCGGCGTAGCTCATCGCCTCGTCGAGGAGGCAGCTCATAATGCCGCCGTGCACCAGCCCCGCCCAGCCCTGGTGGTATTGGCCGGGGGTGAATTTTGCCTTGACCTCCCTGCCGTCCCAGTCGAATTTGAGCTTGAGGCCGATGGGGTTTT
>DATKYX010000041.1:0-3717 GCA_035528255.1 Dehalococcoidales bacterium
TCTTTAACGTAGCCGGCTACGACTATTTCCCCGAAGACAGGGTGAGCTCCCAGATAAAGGGCATCTCGGCTCTAACCAACCGGATAGGGTTGGAGGCGGAAAGAGCCGTGGGCAGGGTTTCCGCCGCCGAAATGCTGAAAACGGTGCGACGCCCCTCCGCCGAACCCTACTGGAAGCTCCGCTACAAAGGAGCCTGCCAGGATATATTCTTTATCACCACCTACGAAAAGCTCGAAGGCCAGATAAGCGTCATGCAAGAGCTGGCCAACGAATTCGGCTACCCCGCCCCGGATATGGGCGTTTACCTCCAGCCGATAGTACAGGGAGCCAACTGCCACTGCGAATTCAACCTGTTTTACGACCCCCAAAACCCGGGTGAACTGGAGCGGGTCGAGGAGTTATCCGCCGAAGCCGTCAACGTCCTGATGGCAACGGGTGCCTTCTTCTCCAGGCCTTATGACAGGAGCGCCCGGATGATTGTGAACAGGGATGCGGCCTACGTTGAAGCCCTGACCAGGGTCAAGGAGATACTGGACCCGAACCGGGTTATGAATCCGGGGAAGCTTTGCTTTTAAGATAGGCAAACCGATATGAATAAATTCAGGGAGGAGCCAAGATGGCAATAGAAGATTACCGTGGCGACGTAGAGATGTGCTGCCGGTGCGGAGCCTGCAAACACATACCCCTGCAAAAGGTAAAGGGCATAGAACATTCGTACGCTTGCCCCAGCATCTCCAGGTATAACTTTCACGCCTATTCAGGCAGCGGCCGATTGCTTATCGCCAAGGACATGCTGACTAACGGATTTCAATATACCGATAAACTCCTTGATATAGTCTATAACTGCCAGATGTGCGGCGCCTGTGATATCTCCTGTAAATACGCCATGGACATGGAAGTACTCCTGCCCATCAATGAATTCCGCATCAAGTGCGTCGAGGAAGGCCACACCAACCCCGCCCTGGAAAAGGTAATCACCAGCCTGCGCAAGCAGGGCACGATGGTGGCGGGCGCCAAGGGGAAACGCGCCGCCTGGGCGCAGGGGCTGGGCATAAAAGACGCCACCAAGGAAAAGGTGGCGGTGTATTATCATGCCGGCTGCCTGGCGAGCTACGACAAGGACTACCAGAAGCTGGCCAAGTCGATAGCCAAGATACTGAAGAAAGCCGGCGTCGACTTCGGCATCGGCTACGAGAACGAGAGTTGCTGCGGCGGCAGGGCCTTCCAGATGGGATATAAGGATGATTTCCTTAATCAGGCAAAGAAGAACATGGCCATGCTCAAGAAAGCCGGCGTGAAAACGCTGGTCACGGGCTGCGCCGACGGCTACCAGGCCTTCAAGGTGCTCTACGACAAATACAACCTCAAGGGCGACCTGGAGGTGCTGCATATCAGCCAATACCTTGCCCGCCTGATTAAAGAGGGCAAACTCAAGCTGAACAAGAAGGTGAACATGACGGTCACCTATCACGACCCCTGCTACCTGGGCCGGCTGGGCGAGCCCTGGATACACTGGGAAGGGAAAAGAATCCCGGGCTACAAGTTCGTCTTCGACCCGCCCAAGGAATACCGTCGGGGCACCAACGGCGTTTACGAACCTCCCAGGGAGGTGCTCACCAGTATTCCCGGCGTAAAGCTCGCCGAAATGGACCGGATTAAGGAATACGCCTGGTGCTGCGGGGCGGGGGGCGGCGTCAACGAGTCCAACCCCGAGTTCGCTGTGTGGACGGCTATGGAAAGAATCGAAGAAGCCGAGTCCACCGGGGCTGAGGCCATCGCCAGCGCCTGTCCCTGGTGCGAGAAGAACTTGAGCGAAGCCGTCAAAGAGAGCGGCAGCAGCCTGAAGGTCTACGACATCGTCGAACTGGTCGAGAAGGCAATCTAAGAAAGGCGGTAATAAATTATGGCTATCAGCAAAGATATATACAGGGAATTCGAGGATGTGGTGGGGACGGAGAATATCTCCGATGACCCGGTCATAAAAGCCGCCTATCGTTCGCCGAATCTAACCGTGATTCTGCCCGGTAACACGGAAGAGGTGGCCGCCGTCGTTAAGCTGTGTAACAAGCATAAAATACCCTTCAAAGCCCAGAGCACGGGCTGGTCGTTTATGCCGCCCGATTACGATTTCATGTTTCTGGACCTGAGAAGGATGAACAACATCATCGAAATCAACGAGAAAAACATGTACGCCGTGGTCGAGCCTTTCGTAATCTCGGCGGAATTGCAGGGCGAGCTCTTCAAGAGGGGTATGATTTGTAATGTAAAGGGGTCGGGCTCTACCTGCACGGCGCTGGCCATGTCCGGGCACGGGCACATGGGGCTGACCACCAGCACCGGCGACCGCAACGACCTGGCCACGGAATGGGTAACCGACGAAGGGGAGATAATCCGGCTGGGGACGCTGGGGGCTTCAGACGAGTGGTTCTGCGGCGACGGGCCGGGGCCCTCTTTGAGGGGGATATTGAGGGGCGGGGGCGTAATTACCAAACAGGCGACCAAGGTCTATCACTGGCCGGGGCCATCAGAATACCCGCTGGAAGGGTCGTCACCACGCTATACCCTCGGCAAGAAACCGGCCGACCTGAACATGATGGTGCGCTATTTCAGCTTCCCGTCCATCGAGAAGCTGATCGAGGCGGAACTCAAAATCGGTGAAAGCGAGATAGCCTTCGAGCTTATGGGCTTTTGCCCCTCGATGGTATCTTCCAACATAACGACCAGCAACGAAGAGGATTTCGCCACCCTGGACAAATTCACCAAAGAGGTACAGGGGCCCGGCTTCATGGTCATAATCGCCGGCAACTTCGACGAGGACTTTGCGTACAAGAAGAAGGTACTGGCGCAAATCATAAAGGAAACCGACGGCAAGTCACTGAAAGCGGTTGAAGACCCCGCCGCCGAAGCGACCCTGTTGTTCCAGTGCACGCGGGTTTGCGCCTCTATCAGGGAGACTTTCCGCGCCGGCGGCATGTTCTCCTCGATGATGGTGCAGGGACAGAGATACGATAACCACGTGAAGTGGCTGGAAGAAGGGGCCGTATTGAAGAGGGAGCTGATAAAGAAGGGGCTGATCATCGCCGACGACGGACAGCAATTCGGCTGGGGCGAGGAACAGGGGCACCTGGGTCACACCGAAATATTCTGCCGCTTTAATCCCTACGACGAAAAATCATCGAAAGCCGTACAGGAATGGCTGAAGAAGATAGGCGAGAGGGCTTTGGAAGGCTGCTTCGCCGTGCCGTCGATGGGCGTCATACCGACCGATGTAATCGGAAAACACGTATCTAACTATCATATATGGTTCGGTAAGCTCAAAAAAGCCTTCGACCCCAACGAGGTAGGCGAGAATACAGGCTATAGCTATGTGGGCGCCGACGTCGCCGGGGTGCATACCTCCATATATAAAAAGGAGCCGTCAAAAAAGTAACCCGGAGAAAGCAAGGTTCCTCCGGGCCACATGTTAGCTAGATATAATATAGGCTTCAGACAGCCGCGCGGCTATTTATAGACGCCGTACTCCTTGGTGGAGTCAATCATCATCTTGAAGTTTTCCGGCTTGACATCGTCGGCGGCAACACCGTTGGCCACCATATAGCCGCCGCCCCCGGCGCAGGTATCGATGAGATTCTTGACGTAGTCTTTCACCTGCTGGGGCGTGCCTACGGCCAACAGGTCGGTGGGCACATTACCGCCGATGCAGGCAACGTCGCCCAG
>DATKYX010000042.1:0-3377 GCA_035528255.1 Dehalococcoidales bacterium
GCAGGGGTGACCGGGTGATACTGGAGGGGGCTCAGGGCGCTTTGCTCGACCCCGATTTCGGCACCTATCCCTATACCACCTCATCCTCGCCGCTGGCGGGGGGAGGTTGCCTGGGCGCGGGCCTGGGCCCGACCCGGATCGACCGCGTTGTCGGTATCTATAAGGCTTACTGCACCCGTGTCGGCGGCGGTCCTATGCCTACCGAGTTGCATGATGAGACCGGTGAGCTGATTCGAGAGAGGGCGCACGAGTACGGCACCACCACCGGCCGGGCGCGCCGCTGCGGCTGGCTCGACGCCGTTGCCGCCCGCTTTAGCAGCCGGATTAACGGCTTAACGGGGGCGGCGATTACCCGCCTCGATATCCTTGATATCCTGCCCAGCCTCAAGATATGCGTCGCTTATGAGCTGGACGGGAAGAAGATCGATTATTTCCCGGGCAACATAGCGGCGCTGGCGCGGTGTAAACCCATATACGAGGAGCTGCCCGGCTGGCAGACTGACACTACCGATATCCGCGATTACGACCGGCTGCCCGCGGCAGCCCGTAACTATGTATCGCGGGTGGAAGAGCTTATCGCCTGCCCGGTCAACATTGTCTGCATCGGGCCGGAGCGGGAGCAGTTTATCGAGAAGACGCCTATTTTGTAGCTTGAGGAGTCGGATGGCGACGGTAAGACCGGCAGTTGAACAGGATGTGCCGCGTGTGTTGGAGCTTTACGAAGAGCTGACGGGCGAGCGGCACGACCTTACCCGGCATGAGACGGAGCCGGTGTTTGCCGAAATCAGCTCGATGTCCGGTCACGAGCTCCTGGTGGCTGAGGAAGACGGCGTGGTGGTCGGCACCATGGTACTCTTAATCGTGCCCAACTTCTCCCACGGCGCTCTTCCCTGGGCGATTGTGGAAAACCTGGTTGTTGATGTCGGCTATCGCCGCCGGGGTATCGGCCGATTGCTTATGGAGTATGCCCTCGCCCGCGCCCGTGAGGCCGGCTGCTACAAGCTCCAGCTATTAAGCAGCACGAAACGCTGGGAAGCTCACCGCTTCTATAAGAAATTGGGCTTCAAGACGACCGCCTACGGCTTCCGCCTCTATCTCTAGAGGCTAGACCGGCAAATCAATTTCCCCTATCTACTTCAGCTTGCCTGCCTGCTCCAGTGACTGGAGTATTACAGGGTCAGACCTGGGGTCTTCACCGTTGTATAAATCCGTCGCGGGATAGCCAAGCGTAATTTGGATGAGGTGCTCCTCTGAGGGCAAAAGAGGTAACATAGTTTTAACGCCTTCGAAAAATTGTGAGGACCACAAAAGCCAAAATGCGCCCCAGTATATGGGCTGGCTGTCGACGCAAACAACAAAGGTCTTCATTGGCGTCCGGATACTAAGTTCCATGACCCGTTCGTAAGCATCGGCAGTGAGTTCTATTTCGTGTGTCTCTCGGTTGTACGAAATTATGTCGTCAATAGAAATAACCGGTGAATCGGCAAGCTCTACATGACTCAGCGCAGGCATTTCGGAGACAGGCGTATTCTCCCTGGTTAGGTAAATCGAGAAACCTTTTGGTGAAGTACAACCACTAACGGCAAGAGAGATTAGTAGTAGGGAAGCTATAAATGCCGATACGAATACCTTTTTCATCCCGTTTACCTTGCCTGATTGGTATGTGGAAGTATATTTTCTCTACACCTTCAGGTCAATCTGGTATTTCTTTAAGGTCTCTTTGATTTGGGCGGCTGATTTTGCGCTGACTTCGACCAGGGGCAAACGCGGTTTGCCGACATTAAAGCCGAGGTGGTTGAGGGCGTATTTCAGCGGTGCCGGGTTGGGCTCGATAAAGAGCGCGTCCACCAGCGGCAGCAGGTGGCGGTGAATAGCCGCCGCTTCGGCAAGCTTGCCGCCGAGAATATTGTCCATCATCTTTTTAATCTGCTTGCCCACCAGATGCGTGGCCACGCCGATAGAGCCGTAGCCGCCGAGGGCCATGATGTGAAAGGTATCGTTATCGTTGCCGCTCCAGATAAGGAAGTCCTTGTCGGCGTTGTCGAGCGTCTTAGCCACGTGGCTCATGTCGCCGTTAGCTTCCTTGACCCCGACGATGTTCTTAATCCGGCTCAGCCTGACCATTGTTTCCACCGACATATTGACGACCACCCGCCCGGGTATGTTGTACATGATTATGGGCAGGCTGGTGTTTTCGGCAACGGCCTTGAAGTGCTGGTAGATGCCCTCCTGATTGGGCTTGTTGTAGTAGGGTACGACCAGCAGGCAACCGTCCACCCCTATTTTCTCCGCCTTTTGGGTGGCTTCCACGGCTTCGGCGGTGCTGTTAGAGCCGGTGTAGGCGATGATTGTGCCGCGCTTGCCCACCGCCGATTTTACCTCGGTAAAGAGGCGTGCTTCCTCCTCCCGGACCAGCGTCGGCGACTCGCCGGTGGTAGCCGCCACCACCACGCCGTCGCTCCCCGAGTTGACTAGGGCTAGCGCCAGTTTCTTGGCCTGATCATAATTAACCCCCCCCCTTTCGTCGAAGGGGGTTACCATAGCCGTCAGCAATCTGCCCAGTGGCTTCATTTTCCTGCCTCCCCGCGGTGCAGCCAGTCCCTTTTAATTATCTCCTCGGCAATCTGGACGGCGTTGAGCGCCGCTCCTTTACGCAGGTTGTCGGCGACAACCCACATAACCAGGCCGTTGGGGTGAGAGGCATCCCGGTGAATACGCCCGACAAATACCTCGTCGGTGCCCGCCACCGACCAGGGCTGGGGATAGAGGCTGATAGCCGGGTCGTCCAGTATCTTTATTCCCGGCGCCTTGGCCAGGATACGCCTGGCGTCGTCGGGTGCCATCGGCTGGGAGAATTCTATATGTACCGCCTCGCTGTGCCCGATAAATACCGGCACGCGGGCGCAGACCGCCGAAATGGCGATGTCGGGGGCGTGCATTATCTTCCTGGTTTCCTCCACCATCTTCCACTCTTCCTTGGTGTATTCGTTATCCAGGAAGACGTCTATCTCGGGCAGTATATTAAAGGCTATCTGGTGGGGGTAGACGTGGGGGACGGTGTTCTGCCCGCCTAGTACCTGCTTGGACTGCTCGGTCAGCTCCTCTACCGCCGCCGAGCCGGTACCCGATACCGACTGGTAGGTGGCGATGACCAGGCGCTTGATGGGGTTAACCTTATGCAGTGGGTTCAGCGCCATCACCATCTGGATGGTGGAGCAGTTGGGATTAGCGATAATCCCCTTATGCCACTTAATGTCTTCGGCGTTAATCTCAGGTACCACCAGCGGCACCTTGGTGTCCATACGGAATGCCGAGCTGTTATCAACGACCACGGCGCCCGACTGGGCGGCTATGGGCGAGAAATAGCGGCTGGTCTC
>DATKYX010000043.1:0-24882 GCA_035528255.1 Dehalococcoidales bacterium
CATCAGCATGCTGGTCGGCAACGGCTTAGTAATATTCTCCATTATAATGCTGTGGCTGTCCCCGGATAAGCTGGCGCTACCCGTCTGGTCAACCTGGCTGGGCTGGGGCCTGCTGCCAGTATCTATCTTTATGCTGATTTACTCCCTGTTCATCAACCTCCCCTTCGGCAAGACCTATGTCGCCACCGGCGTCGGGAACAAACTGGTAACCAGCGGTCTCTATGCCCTCGTCCGCCACCCCTGGGTGCACTGGCTAGTCTTAGCCATGCTGGCTCTAATCCTGGTCTCAAGGTCGAGCCTCATGCTCATCGCCGCCCCGATATGGGTACTGTTCGATATCGCGTTAGTGGCTATTCAGGACAGGTTCTTCTTCGGCAAAATGTTTGACGGCTACGACAACTACCGGCGCCGGACTCCGATGTTCATCCCCAACCGGCGGAGCATAAACGCCTTCATAAATTCATTAAAACAGAGCGGGAGCTAAAAATCCCCAAAGGAGGAAAAGAAATGGCTAACGAGCCGGAACTATTCAAGCAAGGCAAATATGACGATCTCTGGCAGAGGTGCTGCGGGTTTATCGACCTGAGTCTAGAGGAATTCATGAGGATTCAGCGGCGACTACTCCTGGAGCAGATGGAGCTACTCAAAAAGTGCGAACTGGGCAGAGTAATCTTTGATGGCGCCACGCCCAGCACCCTGGATGAATTCCGGGAACAGGTGCCGCTGACCACCTACGCCGATTACGCCCCCTACCTGCTAAAGCGGAGGATGGACGTCCTGCCCAGGAAGCCAATCCTGTGGCAATACACCTCGGGCAAGTCGGGGGAATACCCCTACATGTGGGCTCCGGTAACGGCCCGGCAACTCGAAGAGATACAGCCCCTCTTATTCGCCCTCTTATTCTTCGCCAGCGGCAACCAGAGAAAGGAGATCAGCTTAAGGGAACACGATAATATTTTCTACGGTATGGCGCCGCCCCCCTACGCCACCGGTTCGATGACCCGTGCCTTCCCCCACGAACTGTTCAACTTCCTGCCGCCGATAGACGAGGCGGAAGAGATGTCGTTCGAGGACAGGATGAAGAAAGGCCTCGACATGGCGGTACTCGAGGGGATGGACCTGTGCTTCTCCCTCTCCAGCCTGGCGATAGCCATCGGCGAACGCTTCAGCCAGGGCAACGGCAAAACCAACATCAAACCCCTTCTCTCCAAGCCCAAGACCCTGTTCAGGCTGGCAAAAGGGATGATTAAGAGCAAGCTGGCCCGTCGTCCCATGCTGCCCAAAGACATATGGTCGCTTAAAGGGCTGATTACCTTCGGCATCGACGGCGAGGTATATAAGGAAAGGATAAAGGAAATGTGGGGCCGGTATCCCCTGGACTTCCACGGCTGCACCGAAGCCGTGATGATAGCCACCCAGACCTGGGACCACCAGGGCATGACCTTTATCCCCAACCTCAACTTCTTCGAATTTATCCCCGAAGAAGAATGCCTCAGGTCGATGGAAGACCCCCTCTACCAGCCGCATCCCATCCTGCTCGATGAAGTCAAGCCCGGCAATTACGAGCTGGTCATTACCAACTTCCACGGAGGCCCCTTCATCAGGTACAGGCTGGGCCACCTGATTAAAATACACTCGCTACGCAACGAAAAGCTCGATATAAACATCCCCCAGATGTCATTCATCTCCCGCGTGGATGATATGATTGACATCGCCGGATTTACCCGCCTTTCCGAGAAAACCATCTGGCAGGCTATCCAGAACACCGGGGTAAGCTACACGGGCTGGACGGCGCGCAAGGAAATCAAGGAAAAGCCGATGCTGCACCTCTACCTGGAACTAAACAAAAACGGCCATCTCACCGGCAAGCAGGTAGCGGCGGCGGTGCACGAGCAACTCAAAAAGCTGAACACGCCCTACGCCGAAATGGAGGCGTTCATCAACCTGCAACCGCTCAAGGTCACTCTGGTGCCCGAAAACGCCTTCAGTAACTACGCAGAGGCGAGAAAGAAGGGTGGTGCCAAGGGCAGCCAGGTTCAGATGCCCCACATCAACCCCTCAGATAGCATGATAGACAACCTGCTTAGCGGCTCCCGCCCGAAGCCGGTCGGCGAGCCGAGCCCGCTGGAAGCTGTCCGCAGCAAGTAGAACGGTTATCACATTAGCTCGCTCCAGGTCCCCCTCCCCCCACGGAGGGGGACCTGGCTTTTTTAGCGAGGTTAGCCAGGTTTTCCCCAGCTATTACTTTATGTAAAATACAGAGGTGGGACTACTATATTCCTATTGACAACAATTTAGCCATAAGACATAATGACTATAATTGACTATACTAATAGGCAGCAGCTATTCCTGCTGGGCTTATTAGCTGCTTAAAGTACTGGAGGGGATAGTTAACTAATGAACGTATGGGCTATAATACCGCTCATCAGTTCTCTGACCTTTACCGCCTTGGTGGTGATGGTCCTGCAACAGGCCAAAAGACGGGTAGATAGAGTATTCGCTATATTCCTCTCCGTCTCCGCTATCTGGAGCTTCTCCTCCTTCATGCTCACCCGCACCGCCGACACCACCGTCCAGACCTCGGTCTCCCAACCACTAATCTTCTGGAATGTAATGGTCATCGCGGCCATACCCGCGGTGGCGGTCTGCTACTACCACTTCGTCAGGGCTTACAACAACAAGCCGGGCGGTATAGGCTTATATATCGGCTATGCTCTGGTTGGTATCGTCCTGGCGCTCGGTCTCAGCGGACACATAGTCAAGAGCGCCTACATGGTCGATGGCTTCCTCCATCACGACATCGGGCCCTGGGCTTACATCCTGATGGCTATTCTCCTGCCCTTCCTCATTATCACCCTGTTTATGCTGGCCAAAAGGTACCGGAACTCAGCCGACCCCACCGACCGTAATAGAACGATATACTTAATAGCCGGCTGGAGCATAAACGTGGTCATAGGCTATATAACCCCACTGACCCCGGCCCTGGCGGGCTTACCCGCCGACCATATCGGCAACCTGGCTAACGCCCTTATCATCGCCTACGCCATCCAGAGATACCAATTGCTCAACGTCAGGCTGGTGGCGCGGCGGGGGCTGACCTACTTAATGGTAATAGCCTGCCTGGTCGTCGTTTACGGCGGCGGCGTATTACTGGGGCAAAGGCTTCTCCCCGACCAGCCGGTTTACCTTATTCTGCTCATTGCCTCCGGTTTCGCCCTCCTGCTCATACTGCTGGCCGGCCCCTTGAGGCGCTTCTTTCAAGAGCTGATAGACCGCATCTTCTATCGGGGAACCTACAGATACCGTCAGTCGCTACTCACCTTCAGCAAGAAGATGGGTAATATCATTAACATGGACGAGCTGGCTAGCGAAATGCTCCCCGCTGTAACCAAGGCTCTAAATATCGAGCACGCCAAATTGCTCTTCGAAGACGTTAACAGCGGCGACTTCACCACCCAGTTCACCTACCCCGAAATAGAAGATGATTCAAACGACAAACTCAGGCTTAACGTCGACAGCCCGATAATCGCCCTCATGGAAAAAGAAGCCAGACCCATCGAACTGAGGCAGATGGATAACCACCCCGAACTTAAAGGGTTG
This sequence comes from Dehalococcoidales bacterium, assembly GCA_035528255.1. Lineage (GTDB taxonomy): Bacteria > Chloroflexota > Dehalococcoidia > Dehalococcoidales > BS750m-G39 > E44-bin88. The sequence goes on from DATKYX010000043.1 coordinate 3,601, forward strand.
TGGCAGACGGAGAGGGAAAAACTGGCCGACATGGAAATCCTGTGCCCGATTAAGACCGGGGGCAGGCTTATCGGTATCCTGGCCCTGGGCAAAAAACAGCTGGGCAAAATCTACTCCCACGAGGACATAGAGCTTGTGGTCAGTGTTGCCAGCCAGGCCAGCATCCTCATCGAAAACGCCCGCCTCTACGCCCAGGCAACGATAAGGGCTAACACCGACGGGCTGACCGGCCTCTACAATCACCGCCACTTCCACGAACGCCTGGAACAGGAAATCGCCCGCGGTTCCCGCTTCGGCAGCATGTTCTCCCTGATAATGCTGGATATAGACCTCTTCAAGGCTTACAACGATATCTACGGGCACCTGGCGGGGGATGAGGTGCTGCGCAGAATCGGCAGGTATATTGAAGGCTCAATCCGAAACATAGACCTCTCCTTCCGCTACGGCGGCGAGGAATTCGCCATTATCCTGCCCGAAACGCGGCTGGACGCCGCGGCTAAGGTAGCCGAGCGTATGCGCAAAATGATAGAATCGAAAACAAGCTCCCGCACCATGCCCATAACAGTCAGCATCGGCATCGCCAGCTGGCCCACCGACGGCGTGATGAAAGAGGAAATAATTGCCCGCGCCGATTCCGCTCTCTATCGGGCGAAACAGGCGGGAAGAAACCGGACCTGCCTATCCTCAGACCTCGACAAGCCGGAATCGCCCAAAATCAGCGCCGAGCTCGAGGCAAGACCCAGGGCTCTAAGCATCATCTACGCGCTGGCGGCTACGGTTGATGCCAAAGACCACTACACCTACGGCCACTCCCGGAAGGTCAGCGACTATTCGGTAGCCATAGCTGAGGCACTCGACTTGCCTCAGGATAGAATCGCCACTATTCGCGCCGCCAGCCTGCTCCACGATATCGGCAAGGTCGGCATACCCGATTCTATACTCAGCAAAGAAGGCCCCCTGACCGATGAAGAATGGGAGCCGGTAAAAATACACCCCAAGCTCGGCGTAGAAATACTCAGGCATATTATCGACCTGGTCAACTGCCTCCCCGCCATACTTCACCACCACGAGCACTACGATGGACGTGGCTACCCCTCCGGTCTAAAAGGGGATTCCATACCCTTGGAAGGCAGAATACTGGCCATAGCCGACGCCTACGACGCCATGACCTCCCCCCGCCCCTACCGTGAGCAGCTAGCACCCCAGAGCGCGCTCGAAGAACTGCTGCGCTGTGCCGGAACCCAGTTCGACCCCGAGCTGGTAGAGCTCTTCTGCACGCTTATCGAATCGGCCACTTCGAGCCGCCTGGAAATAAAATAGCCCCGCGGCTTCATTACCCTTCAAACGCTATTTAGGATACCGCCTTATAGGGACAAGTTTTCCTCAGGCTGCAACGCCCGCAGACCTCGGCCTGTGTCCACCGGGTCATCTTGGGGCCGGTGCCGACAACCATAGAGGTCGACTTGCGGGGAATCAACACTCCGGAAGAGGACAAGCTCACGCCTATTTCCTTGGCCGGCGCCAGCTCCAGCAGATTCCACTGCTCGGTCATGGGGAAACCGGGCATGCCCGGGTTAACCGGGCTGCTTATCTCATAGCCCCGCGAGGCAACCTCGGCGGCAATAAGCCTCAGGGCTTCGGGAATCAGCATATCCACGGCGGCGGTGCCGATACCGTCCAGCACCACCCCGCGCAGGGCTTTCCCGCCTTTACTATATTCGGTCACCCGCTCTTCCAGCCTGGGGCCGATGGTGGCGATGAGGACGATAAACTCCCTGGCCTCAGGAAAGGTCGCGGATAGCAAAGGCCCCTCTATCGCCTTATCCCCCTCCAGCGATATCCGGTCGGGGTGTATGGCGGCTATCGGGTAGCATTCATAAGCGACCGTCGGCTCCAGGAGGCCATCCTTCCCGACTTCAGCCAGCAGCTCGGTAATTACCTTCTTTATCTCCGTCCTTACCCTGGCTCTACCCCCCAACCCCTGGCGGCGCAGCACTTCATCGCTGTAGTCCAGGTTCAGGGGAATATCGCGGATTACCGGCATATCCTTCTCCCTCGGAGGCCTTTAGCCACGGCGAAAGCCTCAAAAAAAGCGAACCCCGAGACAAAAGGCTTGCCCCGGGGTACCACTCTTAATCACCTTAGCGTCTATTTATAGACTTTACTGCCGTATTCCTTGCCAAACTCGGCCATAGCCTTGACGTTCTCCGCCTTGGCCTGGTCGAAGAAGGCGCCGTTGCTCAGGACGTAGCCGCCGCCCTTAGCGCAGGTATCGATGAGCTCCTTGACTTTGTCCTTCACCTGCTGGACTGTACCCAAAGCCAATATATCGGATTGCACGTTGCCCATTATACAAGCCACGGAACCGATGGTTTTCTTGGCCTTAGCCATATCGCTATTGTCTATCATCCAGAAAGTCTTACCTTTGGGTAAGTCTCGGAAGGTCTCCAGACGCGTGGTCCAACTCCCCTCAGCCGCCGGGAAGGGCACGCAGCCCTCCTCGATTAAGCCCATCATGACCTTCCTGAAGGTAGGCCAGTAGAACTTCTGGAACTGCGCTTCGGAGAGGAAGCCGTCAGCGCCCTTATGCAGGGGCATAAAGACCAGAGGCTTGCCGTTCATCTGGGCGGCGCCGACCCCCATCTTAATCATCAGCGGGACCAACCTGTCCATGGCTTCGAGGAGCTTGTCGGGGCAGCGGTACATATCCATCATTATCCCCCTGGTGCCCCTGAGGGTATCGCCGAGCACGTCGAAGGGTGCCTTGGTATAGCCAGCGACGATGCCGGCGTAGCCCATAGAGATGGTCTCCATATTCCACTGCATGACAGGACCCAGCCACTTCATAACCTCGTTGCCCGCGTCCATAAGGGCCTTCAGGGAAGCCTGGACGGGCGGCACGCCGAAGGGTATGAAGTTATAGCCCAGGCCGTACATTTCGAGGATGCCGGTGAAAGCCGGCAACGCCTGGAAGGGGCCCAGGGCGCCAAAGACGCGCGGAAAGTAGCTATGAAGAAAATAACCGGTGGGGTCCTGAATCAGGTCGTCGTATTCCTCGGGCTTCATGTATTCGCCTTCGTTAGCCTGGTACGACTGCTCCTTAGCCACCCCGTGGCCGGGCCAGGAATAGAGCTTGTAGTCCAGAGCTTCGAAGAACTTGCCCGGGCCGGGCATGTCCACGCCGAGGTGTCCGTCAGGCTCAAATTCGACGAGGAATTTCTTATAGGCCGCATAGAGCTTATCGTAGTCGTACATAGCGTCATGGGGGGTTATGCCGGCATTATAAACAGGGAAAAAGCTGGGAAGCACAAAGACCGGCACCCTGTCCGGCAATTTTTTCATCTGGATGGCGTCTTTTATCCTGGTTATTCGCTCTTTATACGCCTTTTCAGTCTGGGGGCTCTGGAACTTAAGGTCATTGCCCTCGGGGTCTTTCGGTGCCATCCACCGGGCAAACATTACATCTTGTTTTTCGTCCGATGTCATATCTATCCATTCTTTAGCCATTTTTATTACCTCCTGTATCTTTTCTATCGAAAATCTTAGTTTACAGGGGTTATCAACCGGCAATCCACTTCTGAGCCAGGGTTACGCCGGCCATCGCGTCTTTACCGTAGGCGTCAGCGCCGGTATACTTCCTCACCTCTTCACTCATCTGGCCGCCGCCGATCATAATTTTGACCTTATCCCTCAGGCCGGCGCCGGCTATAGCTTCGATAGTCTGCTTCATGGAATCGAAAGCCAGGGTAAGAAAGCCGCTCAAGCCGACGACGGGAGCCCCGGTCTCCTTAATCTTATCAACGAACTTCTGCACCGGCACATCAACGCCCAGGTCGTGCACCTCAAAGCCGCTAACATCGAGCATAAAAACGACGATATCCTTACCGATGTCGTGGATATCGCCGGCAACGGTACCGAAAACGACCTTGCCCAGCTTCTTGGGGGCTGCCGCCTGAGTCAGCTTGGGCTTAACAATCTCGGATACCGCCTTCAAGATTTCACCAGAATAAACCAGGTCGGGAACGAAATACTGGCTACTGGCGAAGCGCTTGCCCACGATTTCCATGCCCTTGCGGGCGTCCTCCAGAATCTTAAGGGCATCATCCCCCTTCGCCAACCTATCCTTAACAACTTTAAGAGCCTCTTGTTCCTTCAAATCAGCTAACAGGTTAGCTAAATCTCCAGCCATTTTCTTTTTACCTCCTTAAAGAATTATTTAGCTCTTCCGCCGAACAGCCTTACCTTAATATATAAACCCCATTTTCACCTCCCCGAATCTAGCCCGTCCAGAGAAATTATGTGCCCTGGCTGGACAAGTTCAGGGCATCTCACGGTCTTTTAGGAAACATATCCGATTTTCTTTCCACCCTACTCGTGGCTAAACTAGCGTTCAGTAGGAAAATATCGCCCATACTACCAAACCCTTTCAGGATATAACCAACGCCATAAAGATAACAACCCCACCCCTCCCCACGCCGCGTATTAAAATCGGGCTTAAAGCCCCAGATAGGCTTTCTTGACCATCTCCTCTTGCAGAAGATGCTCGCAGTCTCCCTCGAGGACAATATGCCCGTTCTCAAGCACGTATGCCCGGTCAGCTATCTCCAGGGTGCGTGGAACATTCTGCTCGATAAGCAGTATGGTAATCCCCCGCTCGCGCAGGGCCTTAATGACATCGAAAACCTCGGCCATAATTATCGGCGCCAGCCCGTAGGAAGGCTCATCGAAGATGCATAGCTTCGGCATCGACATCAGACCCCTCCCCATCGCCAGCATCTGCTGCTCGCCACCGCTCAACGTCCGGCCCAACTGCCCCGCCCTCTCCTTCAATATGGGGAAAGACTCATAAACCTGCTCAAAAGTCTCATTCCGGTGCTTCCAGGCTCTGGGGGTATAAGCCCCCATCTCCAGGTTCTCATGCACCGACATGTCGGCAAAGAGCCTTCTCCCCTCAGGCACATGAGAAATACCCAGTCCCACGATTTTGTGAGGCGGCAAGTCGTCTATCCTCTGGCCCATGAACTCGATAGTACCCGAAGCCGGTTGCAGCAGACCCGTTATAGTATTAAGCAGCGTGGTCTTGCCCGCGCCGTTAGCTCCAACCAGAGCCACTATCTCGGTCTCCTCGATGTTTATAGAAATATCCCATAAGGCCTGGATCTTGCCATAAGAGGTATTGACGTTACAAACTTCCAGCATAAACCTACTCTCCTAAGTATACCTCAATAACCTTCTTGCTGGTAGCAATTTCCTGGGGCGTTCCGTCGGCAATCTTCTCGCCGTGATGGAGAACCATAATTCGGTCGCAAACGCCCATAATCGCCTTCATAACATGCTCGATCATAAAAACGGTAAACCCTCTATCCCGAATCCTTTTCACCAGCTCCATAGCCTCGGCGGTCTCGGTGGGCGTTAGTCCCGCCATCACCTCGTCGAGCAACAACATATCCGCCTTGGTGGCTAAAGCCCGGGCTATCTCGACCCGCTTCTGGTTAACCAGGGTCAAACCCCCGGCCGGGATATTTTTAGGCACGGTAAATCCGACAAAATCCAATAACTCCCCGGCTTCCTTGGTAGCCTGCGCTGTTGACATAGCCTTCGGCCCCCCGAACAGCGCGCCCAACGACACATTCTCTATAGCCGGCACACCGCCGAAAATCTTAACCTCCTGAAAGGTTCGGGCCATCCCCATCCGGCATATTTTATACGGTTTTAGGCCGCTGATTTTTTTACCCTTAAACTTTATTACTCCCGACTTAGGGGTAAACGCCCCCGATATCAGGTTAAAAAGCGTTGTCTTACCCGCCCCGTTAGGTCCGATCAGGCCGAAAATCTCGCCCTGCTCGACGGAAAAATCTACTTCCGATACCGCCGCCAGCCCGCCAAAGTACTTGGTAACCTTTTCACCTTCAAGTATTCGCATTCTGTTCCACCGAACCTCCTTTCCTCCACTTCCGTACCAGTCCTACCAGTTTTTGTATCACCCCCATCAGTCCGTTAGGCATGAATACTATAGCGCCTATTAATACGGCACCGAAGATGAGCATATAGTAGTTTTTCAAATCACCCGTAGTTAACACTTCCTGGATATAGGTAAAGAGCACCGCGCCGATAACCGGCCCGTAAATATTCCCCATCCCGCCGAAAATAGCCATCAGCACCGGAGTGAAAGATATCATCAGGTTAAAAGCGACGCCCGGGTCTACATAAGTCCATTTCGTCGCCATGACAACGCCTGCGGCACCCATAAATATTGCGCTCACGGCAAAAGTAAGAATCTTAACCATGGTAACGTTGACGCCGGTATGCGCCGCCGCTTCTTCGTTCTGACCGATGCTTCGCAGCGCCAGCCCGAACTTCGACCTTCTCATAAAGTAAGCTGCAATCATTGTGACGACGAAGATGCCCAGCAGATAATAGTAAATGGTATCGTTACTCTGAAGCACAACGAACCTTCCGCGGAGACCTTCGACAGTGATTTCGTAGTAGTAAATCAACTCCTTGAAAAGCAGCACGAGACCGAAGGTAAACATGGCGAAATAAATGCCGCGCAGCCTTAAGGTTATGGCGCCGAAGATGAAGGCGAGAACAAAGCTGGCAGCGCCTCCGATTAAGACCACGAAGATTAACGGCATTGATTCTCCCAGTAGCGCCGCCGCATAAATGCCAACCCCGAAAAAGGCAGACGACGCCAGCGAGATATAGCCGGTGGCGCCGGAGAAAATCGTCCAGGCAACCGCCAGGATAATATACATCAGAAAATAGCTAAGGCGCGTAACCCAATATGCCGAGCCGTATTGCGGGAAAAAGCTCAGTAAAATTACGCCTACCAGCGGTATTCCCCAGATTATGGCATTCTTTTTCCAGTTTATCTTGCTAAAGTTCATTTCTTATTTCCCAAAGAGGCCTTTCGGCCTAACCAGCAATAAAATGACAAAGATTACATAGTAAGAAGCCACGGATAAACCCGCGTCCCAGGATGTGACGGCGGTACCAATAACGCCCAGGATAAAACCCCCGATAAAACTGCCGGGAATGCTGCCGAGCCCGCCCAGCGTGATGACGACGATGGCAATGACGGTATAGCCCAGGCCCATCGTCGTAGATATCGGGTAGCAAACGCTGATAAGCGCACCGGCGACACCCGCCATGGCGGCACCGAAGCCAAAACACAATGCCAGTGTGTTATTAATATTGACCCCCATCAACCCGGCGGTAGTGGGGTCCTGGGCAGCCGCCCGGATAGCCTTGCCGGTACGGGCTCTGGCTAAATAGAGGTAGAAAGCGGCGCCGACCGCGATGGCGAACGCCGCGGCGACCAGCCGGCTATCGTTAAATAACGCTCCGCCGAGAGAGACAGTCCCGGGCAAATAACTGTAACTTTGTGGTGTGGTGCCCCAGATGAGGCGCCCGATATTTTGAACGATAAAATAAAGCCCGAAGGCAGCCAGCAAGGCGTTGCTTTCAAAAACCCCCGGGTTGGATGCTTTTAACCTGATGGTTGTGAAAATCGTCCGGTAAATGATAAATCCCACAATAAACATCAGCGGGGCGATTATCACAACGGTAAGCAGCGGGTCAACGCCATTTTGCTGCAGCACGAAGGTAAGGAAAGCGCCTATCATTAAAAACTCGCCGTGGGCGATGTTCAATACCTTGGCGACGCCATATTGCAGGCTAAGCCCCATAGATACTAACGAATAAATACCGCCGATTAAAAGGCCGCCAATGAAGATGCTAAGAAAATGTTCCATTATATTATCTCAAATATCTCAAAGACATTCGCTAGATATTATATACTTTATACTGGATTTTACACAAGCAGACTGGCTGAAGGTCATACAAGGTATCTTTCTAGAGGATACCGGTTTTGACCCCCGGTATGACCCCCAGACAGCCTGCAAACTCTATTTTTTTGCTATTTAGCTCTCCGACTAAGGTTTACTCTGTCGGCCACGGCAGCTTCGGATAGATGGGGTCTGCGGTGCGGTGTTCGTCGTTGTCGACGACTTCAAAGATGCCGCTCTGCCACTGCCCGATTTGTCCGGAGTAGCATGCCTGCGGCAACAGGCCGCCGCCATTTTCACCCTGAATATCCCAATACATGTCTCCTATTATTGTGTCGAAATGGGCGGTCCTGTAAACTTCCAGGATTGCCTCGGTATCAAGGGTGGCAGCCTCTTCGATGGCCTGCTGGAGGTACTGGAGACTGGCATAGTATACATTAGCACCCCACCAGTCCTGATTGCCCATGCCAACCAGGCCCGTCAGCTTATCCGCGAACTCAGCGAGTGCGGGTGAGCTATTCCTGTTCCACGCGCCCTCACCCATAACACCTTCCAGAGCGGGGCCGAACACGAGATTGAAGAACTCGAAGTTACAGCCCGGGCCAATCAAGACGCAATCCGGGTTGAACTCCAGCGCCATGGCAGTCTGCATGAAGAGCATATTCTGGTTCGGATAGCAGAAGCAGCAGAAGATATCGGGGTCCAAAGCCTTGGCTTCCTCGATTATCGGGTTCATATCCGAGATAGTAACCGGTATGCTCGTGGAGCCCACGACCGTGATGCCATTCAGGGCGAATTCGCCTTGGGCGGCAGCGTTATATTCGGCGCCGTGCAGGTCGGCCATGTACATGATGTATGCCGTCTTAGCCCCTGCCTCTACCATGAGTTCGGTGAACACGGGTATCTGGAAATGGTTGGCGTAGTTCAAAACGGAGACGACGTAAGGCATGTCGGGCATCACCGGCTCGAGGGTGGTGGCGCCGCCTTCGCCGCAGAGCATGAGTGTCTCGTATTTATTGGCGATAGGCGCCGCGGAAAAGAGCATGGCGGTGCCGGTCGGCCCGAAGAGGAAGTCGACATTGTCTTCCGTGATCAGCTTCTCGAGATTCCTGGTGCATGCGGCCGGGTCGCTGGCATCATCGTACTCTATTATTCTGACCTGAAGCATCTTGCCAGCCACATTGATGCCGCCGGCGGCGTTGACTTCTTCAGCCCACATCTTATAGAGAGGGGCGAAGCCATAGTCCTGGAAACCGGCCTGCGGGCCGGTGATATCCCGGGAAGCGCCGATGACGATTTCATCTTGTTCTGGCGGAGTTGGTCCGGTTGGTTCGGTGGGTCCGGTTGGTTCGGTCGGTCCGGTTGGCTCGGTTTCTTTTTCACAAGCAACCAACAAGCCGCTGAACAGCAACGTCACCACCAACAATACCAATAATATTTTCTTGCTCACTTGTTTCTCCTTTCTTGAGTTTCAAGGATGGTTTTAGTTCGTAACGTCGAAAACCTCACATAGGCTCACCCCCTATTCCTTGATAATTGATATCGGCTTTGGTTCCCTGGTAAAATTGTGAGTCCAGTACCTTGGCCATTTTCAGACAAATCGACCTTGCCCGAATGATACACCCCGTTAAGATAGTTGTCAATGCACCCAGCCTCTTATGAGATACATTCGGCGCTACCGAAAAGATTCCTACTAACCCCTGGACAGCGCGAGATGATATTCGAAACATCTGCGAAATTTTAAGTTACTGTGAGAGTATAATTAACCATCGCCATTTTGTCAAGATGGTGGGCGGTACCGGGCTCGAACCAGTGACCTCTGCGATGTCAACGCAGTGCTCTAACCAACTGAGCTAACCGCCCTTTAAAAGCAAAGAATATTCTACTAGATACCCCGACTTCGGTCAAGGCTCTTGCCCCTCACCCTGTTTTCGATAAAGCTGACCGCGAAAAGAAGCACCCCGCTGGCCAGCAGCCCCCCCAAATCCAGGTACTTTATCTCGAACAGCTTGCTCACCAGCGCCAGCCCCCCACCCCCGATAATCGCCGCCAGCGCTCCCAGCGAAGTAACTTTGAGCTTATCCTTATAAAAGCCGGCCAGCACCGGCAAAATCACGCCGCAGGTATAGACGGTATAGGCAAAGAGGAGTGAGCTTATCACCCCTTTAAGCGCCAGCGCCACCAGCAAAGAGCAAATCCCCAGCAGCACTATCCCCCACCGGGAAAGGAACAAAAGCCTGTCCTGGCTCAGCGAGGGCTTAAACCGCCCCACGATATCCACCGAAAGTATGGTGCTGGCCGTCATCAGGCAGGTGTCGGCGGAAGACATCACCGCCCCCAGCAGCGCCGCCAGCACTATATAACCCAGAAAAGGCGGCAAGACCTCGGTTATCACCGTTGGGAAAGCCTGCTCCGGCGAAATACCGGGGAACATAGCCGACGCCCCCATGCCGATTACGGTAATGCCCAGGGCAAAGGGGATAATAAGCGCCGCCGCCCAGAAGACCGATTTCCTTGCCGTCCTCCCGTCTTTAGCGCAAAACAGGCGGGAATACATATCCGGCCCCACCACATAGGTCAACCCCACCAACAACAGCAAAGAGACCAGCTCGTAACCGCCGAACGACTCGCTTATGGGAAAAGCGAAATGGTCCGCGGGTAGAGCCGTCTCCAGCCCCCCCCACCCCCCGACACGGGTCAGCACCAGCGCCAGCCCGCCGAAGATGCCCAGGAAGATTATCCCCACCTGTACAATATCGGTGCGGATAACGGAATACTGCCCGCCGATGACGGTATAGGCGATAAAGACGCCGCTGAAGATAATCATCCACATCGTCGGGTCGCCCATCCCCAGCACGCTCAATATCTTACCCGAAGCCACAATCTGGGCGGCGATAACCCCCACCCAGGAAATAACGATAAGAATAGAAGCGGCCAGCCCGATGCGCTTATCGTACTGCTTCTCCACCAGCTCGGGCAGAGTATAAAGCCCGAACTGCCGCACCTTGCCCGCCAGGAAAATCCCCAAAACTATCAGCCCCACCGTGCCCACCAGCAGCCACCACATCCCGGTCAACCCCTGGCTGAAGCCCAACCCGGCCATACCCACCGTGGCTGAGCCGCCGATAATAGTCGCCAACAGCGAGCCGGTAATAAAAAGGGAGGAGCCGCTCCGCCCCGCCACAAAGAAATTAGTCGCTCCCCTCGCCTTGCTACGGCTCCACAGCCCGATGGCAATCATGACCACAAAATAAACGACGACGATTATCAGTCCCATCATTCCATATCCGTCCTTTGCCTGAAAATGGTTATACTAACTGAGGGCATAATGGCTCTATTGATAAAAAGACTGGCTCAGAACTATATCGCGCTCGGGCAGTTACCTGCCTGGCTTGGCGCTGCCGATAAGGGCAATCTCTATATTCTTACCGCAGTGGGGACAGGTGATATTAAGGACAACGGGCTGCAACATTATGCGCTCGGCAACGGCGGTAACCATCGAGTCGATACTATCCAGGCGGCTGTCCAGCATGTCGAGGCGCCGCTTGATGCGGTCCATATCCTGCGCCTTGCCGGCTCCGGCCGCCGCGGGTTCAGCTTTCTCCGCCAATCAGACACCTCTTAAGGGAGATTATAATACGCCTCATTATATGGGTAAAAAATAACGATGTCAAAGCCTCTTCAACTTCCCCACCCCTATTTTATCTATTCCCACCCACCGCCCTTTTAAGGAAAAAGGGGGCTTCGCCCCCTCTTAAACACCCCCCAAATAAGAGATTTATAGGGGTCAAACCCCTGTAGAGCAGGCTGGGTGGGACAATAATACCTTCGCTAAACAAGGCGGGGAGGCAGGGAGTTAACAAAAAAACTTCTATTATATCTATTGATTTATCAAAAACATCGTCCTATACTAGGGGATAATAAAGCGTGAAGGAGGAAGCCAATGCCCGAGAAAGAAATCGGTACGGTAAGCGACTTCTTCGCTCGGCCGGTGGTAGCAGGCATCGAGATGAGCGGCAGCCTCAAAGTGGGCGACAAAATCCGTATCAAGGGTCACACTACCGACCTGGAAATACTGGTCGGCTCGATGCAAATTGACAACGCCAACGTCACCGAGGCCAAGGCCGGAGATTCCGTTGGCATCAAGGTCGACGACCGGGTGAGGCGGGGCGACACCGTCTACAAGGTTACCGACTAAAGCCAATCTAAAACCGTCTGGAAAGCGAAAAATATGGCACTAAAAATACTGATAGAACGGCATGTAAAAAAGGGCCAAGAAGGCTACCTCATCGAACTCTTGAACAACCTGCGCACCGAGCTGCTCTCCCAGCCCGGCTATGTCTCCGGCGAACTGCTCCAGAGCCAGAAAGACAAATCCACCATCTTTGCCCTCAGCACCTGGCAGAGCGAACTCGACTGGAAGTCCTGGGAAGGCGACCCCAAGCGCTTAGAGCTCGAGACCAGGATCGAGCCCCTCTTAACCGAACCGTCCAAGCTGACGGTGGCTACATCCTTTTAAGCGGCTGCCAAAAGTCAGGCTATGCCCTTAACCAGGTTAGCCATCTCAATGGCGCTGACGGCGGCTTTAAAGCCCTGGTTCCCCTCTTTTGTCCCCGCCCGCCCGATAGCCTGTTCCAGGTTCTCGGCGGTGATTACGCCGTAGATAACCGGCAGCCCCGACTCCAGCCCCACCATGGCAATACCCTTGGTCACCTCGGCGGATATATAGTCGAAGTGAGGCGTATCCCCCCGCACCACCGCCCCCAGGCAGATAACGGCGTCATAGCGCTTGGTCTGGGCTAACTTCTTGGCAATCAGGGGAATCTCGAACGAGCCTGGCACCCAGGCGACATCGATATCCGCCTGGTCAACGCCGTGGCGGAGCAGGGCGTCCTGCGCCCCGTCGAGCAGCTTCTGGGTAATAAAGTCATTGAAACGGGAAACGACCAGCCCGAACTTCAGCCCCTTCCCCACCAGCATTCCTTCGATAGGCTTGCTCATTGCTTTCTCCTTTATATTAATTATCGGCGATATCCGGTATCTCCAGCCGGTGACCCATCTTCTTCTGTTTGGTCACCAGGTATTTGCGGTTATAGGGGTTGGGGGTAATAATAATAGGTACTTTCTCCACCACCTTGAGCCCGTAGCCCTCCAGCCCGATAACCTTCTTCGGGTTGTTGGTCAAAAGCTTTATCTCTCTCAACCCCAGGTCGGCTAAAATCTGGGCGCCGATGCCGTAGTCTCGCAGGTCGGAAGGGAAACCCAGCGAAAGGTTAGCCTCCACCGTATCCAGCCCCTTGTCCTGAAGGGCGTAAGCCCGTATTTTATTATGGAAGCCGATGCCCCGCCCCTCCTGCCTCATATAAAGGAAGACGCCCCTCCCCTCCTTGGCGATGCTCTCCATAGCCAGCCCTATCTGGTCGCCGCAATCGCAGCGCAGGCTGCCGAAGACATCGCCGGTGAGGCACTCGCTGTGCACCCGCACCAGAATCGGCCCCTCGGTCTTTAAATCCCCCATCACCAGCGCCAGGTGCTCGTCGGGGTCGATATCGCTGCGGTAGGCGACGGCGGTAAACTCTCCGTATTTGGTGGGCAGCTTGGCTTCGGCCACGCGGTGCACCAGCTTCTCGTGGCGGCGGCGGTAGGCGATAAGGTCAGCTACCGATATTATCTTGATTTCGAACTTGTCGGCAATCTCCTCGAGCTGGGGCAGCCGCGCCATGGTGCCGTCCTCGTTCATAATCTCACAGATAACCCCCGCCGGATAGAGGCCGGCCAGCTTGGCTAAATCGACGATGGCTTCCGTTTGCCCCGCCCGCACCAGCACCCCGCCCTCTCTGGCCCTCAGCGGGAAGATATGCCCCGGCCTGACTAAATCGTCGGGCTGGGTGGCGGGGTCGATAACGGTCTTGACGGTCTGCGCCCGGTCCGCCGCCGAGATACCGGTGGTGGTGCCCTGCTTGGCGTCCACCGAAACGGTGAAGGCGGTGCCGAACTTGCAGGTATTATCGTCGACCATCAGGGGCATCTGTAATTTGTCCAGCCGCTCCCCCACCACCGGCAGGCAGACCAGCCCCCGCCCGTATTTGGTCATAAAGTTAATCGCCTGGGCGCTCACCTTCTCCGCCGCCAGCGCCAGGTCGCCCTCGTTCTCCCTGTCCTCGTCATCGACGATGATGACGAACCGCCCCTCTTTTATATCCTTGACCGCTTCTTCGATGCTCGATAAACCCATATTCATTCCCCCCCTCTTAACCTACCAGGAAGCCGTGCTCCTGTAAAAAGTCTAATGTTATGCCGCCGCTGTGCGGCTTAGTTAATTGTTCCACATATTTGGCAATAATGTCCACCTCCAGGTTGACCGCCTCCCCCACCCCCCGATTCCCCAGGGTGGTGTGCTCGCGCGTATAGCCGACCACCGACACCTGGAAGGAATTATTATCCCGGGCGACGACGGTCAGGCTGACACCATCGACAGCGATAAAGCCCTTCTCCACGATATAGGGCATGAGCCGGGTCGGCGTCTCGAACCTCAGCAGCAAGGCTTCGCCGCGGCGGCTCACCGAGCCTACCCGTCCCCTGTCGTCGATGTGCCCCTGCACAAAATGTCCCCCTAATCGGCCATTTGCCGCCAGAGGTCTCTCCAGGTTAACCGCGTCCCCGGGGCGCAAAAGCCCCAAATTGGTCTTATCCAGCGTCTCCGGCATCACATCCGCCGAAAACGACTTATTATCAAACTTAGTTACGGTCAGGCAAACGCCGTTGACCGCCATGCTATCGCCCTTCTCCATACCTTCGAGAACGACGTCGGCGGCGATTTTCAGGCTTCCTTTCGGCGCCGAAACAACCTTGCCCGCTTCTTCTACGATTCCGGTAAACATCATCGTTCCCCTTTATTTGGCGACATAGCCGCTGACCACCAGGTCGTCCCCCAGCCTTCCCATCTTTACCCTCTCCAGATGGAACGACTCGGCGACCTTGCTCACGCCCTCGCCGGCAACGGCCGCCTTTGCCTCCGCCCCCCCGATGATAATCGGGGCGATAAAGGCGATAACCTTATCCACCAGCCCCCGGTCGAACAGGGAGCCGAGAAGAATGCCGCCCCCCTCCACCATAACGCTGGTGATTTCCCTCTCGCCCAACACCTTGAGCAGCTTCTCCAAATCAACCACCTCATCGGGGGTGGACGGTTCCAGCACCTCGGCGCCGGCATCGGTAAAAGCCGCCCGCTCCTTGGGGCCGAGCTTTTGTCCCAGCGCCAGCAGCGTCTTCCCCGGCTCTTTGAATATCTTTGAGTCCAGCGGCGTGCGCCCGTTGCCGTCCACAATCACCCGCAACGGCTGCTTTCGGGCTCTGCCCCCCTTTCCCCCCGAACAGCGGGTGGTCAGGTGGGGGTTATCCGCCAGCAGCGTATTGACCCCGGCCATAATGGCGTCGCTGGTATAGCGCAAAAAGTGGACGAATTTCCGGGACTCTATCCCGCTAATCCAGCGGGAATCGCCCGTCTTGGTGGCAATCTTCCCGTCCAGGCTCATGGCGAACTTGGCGGTGACGAAGGGCAGGCCCGTGGTGATGAACTTGATATAGGCTTCGTTGACCTCCCTGGCTTCTGCTTCGTGCTCGCCCAGGGCGGTCTTAATCCCCGCCTTCTTAAGCTCCTCCTGCCCCCGCCCCAAAACTATCGGATTGGGGTCGAGCATGGCCATGTGCACCTCGCTGACGCCGGCGGAGATGATAGCGCCGGTGCAGGGCGGAGTCCGCCCCTGGTGGGCGCAGGGCTCCAGGGTGACGTACATTGTGCCCCCCTCCGCCTCCCTGCCCGCCTGTTTCAGAGCGAGAACCTCGGCGTGATGGGAGCCCGGCGGCTGGGTATAGCCCTGCCCCACAACCTCGCCCCCCTTAACCACCACCGCCCCCACCGCGGGGTTGGGGCTGGCATGCCCCAGAGCCAGCTTGGCCAGAGAGAGCGCCTGCTCCATATAGTCCATAGCACCGCCATTCTAGCACCTAGCCTGAAACAAGTGCAACCTCAGGGAGTCTTTTCACCACGTAATCACCCTCAAGACGGGGCAGCGTACCCCCCAGGTTAAGGAGTTTACTCATTAGGGCGGGCTGGGTGGGACAACAAGACGTACGCTAACAAGATAAGGTGGGGCGGCGAAAAGCTCCCCTAGCAAGGATACCGCCAGATAAGGTATAATTAAAACCAGCTAGAGAGGACAGATAGTATATATAAATGAAAACAATTCTCCGCGACGTCCTGATAACGCTGGCTATAGCCCTGGCCATCTTCTTCTTTCTCAGGGCAAGCGTCCAGGCTTACAAGGTAATAGAGTGCTGCATGGAGCCCAACTACGTTGAGGGCGAATGGCTGCTGGCCAGCAAAGCGACCTACTGGTTCCACGAACCCGAAAGGGGTGACGTGATAATACTCGACCCGCCCTTTGATACCGAAGAGGTCTATATCAAGCGTCTCATCGGCCTGCCCGGCGATACGGTAGAGGTAAAAGACGGCGCGGTCTACCTTAACGGCACCGCCCTGGACGAGCCTTATATAAAGGAAGCCCCCACCTACACCTTCCCCCTGATAGAACTCGGCGGGGACGAGTACTTTGTCCTCGGCGATAACCGCAATAACGCCAACGACTCCTCAAAAGGCTGGTTGACATCCCGCGACGCCATAATCGGCAAAGCCTGGTTTTCATACTGGCCGATAAGTGAATGGGGAGGGGCCAACAACTACCCGCTGGAGGACCAGCTCGAAGCCGCTACCGAGTAAGCCAACGCCCTCGAAGGACATAAGGAGAATCCAGGGGGGGTTGGGAGGCATACCCTCCAGGTTAAGGAGTTTACTCATTAGGGCGGGCAGGGTGGGACGAAAAACCCACGTTCGCCAGGGTCAGGGTATTAAGGGGGTGAGCCAAATAAACACCGAGGAAATCTTCGAAAAAGCGGGGGCGGTACTAAAAGGCCACTTCCTGCTCACCTCCGGCTTACACTCCCCCGTCTACTGGGAAAAGTTCAAGGTCCTGCAGTCCCCACCCCACACCGAGCAACTCTGCCGCATGATTGCCGACCGCTTTCGGGAGCAAAAAATCGATGTGGTTGCCGCCCCCACCACCGGCGGCATCATCCTCGCCTTCGAAACCGCCCGCCAGCTGGGAGTCAGGGGCATCTTCGCCGAAAAGACGGGCGAAAAAGAGCGGGCTTTCAAGCGCGGCTTCAATATCGAACCCGGCGAGCGGGTGCTCATCGTCGACGACATCCTCACCACGGGCGGCTCCCTCCGCCAGACGATAGCGGCAGTAAAAAAGCTGGGCGGGGAAATCGTCGGCATCGGCGTTATGGTTGACCGCTCCGAACATGATATGGACTTCGGCGTTCCCCTCTTCAGCTGCCACCGCGCCCAAACCGTAACCTACTCCCCCGAAGACTGCCCCCTGTGTAAAGCTAAAATCCCCCTGGTCAAACCCGGCGGCGGTTAAGCCTAAAAGGGCTATTGACAAAAATCCAGCCAGCCCATATACTAAAAACAGCTATCGACTCTTAAGGGGCGGTAAGCTAAATAAATCATAAACCCTTAAAAATCTAGGTCGCTTGGATCGGATATGACCGAGACGGCAGAAATAGATACCGTATTTATGAATGCCTTCTCTGGCTTGTGTCGGAGAGGGTATTTTTAGTTTAAACGGTGGGGCTTAAAATGCTGAAATTAGGATTCATTGGAGCGGGAACTGTAGGCACTGCCCTGGCGGCGCGCTTGAGCCAGAGCGGCTACCCCGTTGTAGCCGTCGCCAGCCGCACACCGGCATCGGCGCAAAAGCTTTCCGATGCCGTCGGCTTCTGCCACGTCTTCGATAGCAACCAGGCCGTCGCCGATAACGCCGAGCTTATCTTTATCACCACCCCCGACGACGCCATCGCCCCCGTGGTTAATGAAATCAACTGGCACCCCGGGCAAAGCGTTATCCACTGCAGCGGTGCCGATTCCGTAGCCAGCCTGGAGACGGCTAAAAAAGCGGGCGCTGAAGTCGGCGCCTTCCACCCCCTGCAGACCTTCGCCAGCCTCCAGCAGGCCATAGACAATATGCCCGGCTCCACCTTCGCCCTCGAAGCCGAAGAGCCCCTGCTGGCCGAGCTTAAAGAAATGGCTACCGCCCTCGGCGGCAACTGGGTAGTGCTCAAGGCCAGCGATAAAGTCTTATATCATGCCTCGGCGGTCATCGCCTGCAACTACCTGGTAACTCTGGTCAAGCTGGCCGGCGACCTCTGGCAAACCTTCGGCGTTCCCCCACCCCAGGCCACCCGCGCGCTGCTCCCCCTGCTCCGCGGAACGCTGCATAATATAGAAACCATCGGCATCCCCAACTGCCTCACCGGGCCCATCGCTCGCGGCGACATCGGCACCATCAACAAACACCTCGATGCCCTGACCGACACCACCCCCCACCTTCTCCCCACCTACCGCGAGCTCGGCCTCCAAACCGTACCCATCGCCCTGGCTAAGGGCAAAATAGACCAATCTAAAGCCAGGGAACTCGAAACCGCGCTAAAAAGCCACTAAATAAACTGGAGGGTTATGATGCGAAAAATGCTCAAAAGCAAAATCCACCGGGCTACAGTCACCGAAGCCAACCTCGAATACGAGGGAAGCATCGCCATCGACAAGCGGCTCATGGATGAGGCGGACATTTTGCCCTACGAGCAGGTGCAGGTCCTAAACGCCGACAACGGCGCCCGCTTTACCACCTACGCCATTGAAGGCCCCACCGACAGCGGCATGATCGGCATCCAGGGGCCGGCGGCAAGACTGGCCTCCAAGGGCGATATCGTCGTCATCCTCACCTACCGCAATGTCAAAGAGGCGGAGGTGAGAAACTTCCTGCCCCGCCTGGTCTATGTCGACGAGAATAACGTCATCACCAAGACCAAGCACATCGTCGACGCCATACCCTTCTAGCCATTAGAGTAAAGGCCTATGCGAGGAGGCTCGAACCAATGCGCATAACCATCAACCAGATAAAAGAAATGAAAAAGCGCGGTGAGAAAATCACCATGCTCACCGCCTACGACTACGCCACCGCCCGGCTCGTCGACGAGGCGGAAATACCGCTCATCTTAGTCGGCGACAGCCTGGGCATGGTCGTCCTCGGCTACGAATCGACCATCCCCGTGACCATGGAAGACATGCTCCACCACACCAAAGCGGTGGTCAGGGGCACCAAAAAGGCGATGGTCATCGGCGATATGCCCTTCATGACCTACCACGTCAGCGTCGAAGACGCCCTCTACAACGCCGCCAGCTTCATCCAGGAAGGCGGCGCCCAGGCGATAAAGCTCGAAGGCGGCGTAACGGTGGCGGAAAAGGTAAAGCGCATCGTCGAATGCGGCATCCCCGTCATGGGCCACATCGGGCTCACCCCCCAATCAATCCACCAGTTCGGCGGTTTCAAGCTCCAGGGCAAGACCCTCGAAGCCGCCGCCAGGCTGCTCGAAGACGCCCGCGCCCTTGAGGAAGCCGGGGCTTTCGCGATAGTACTGGAGACAGTCCCCGCCCCCCTCGCCAAACTCATCACCGCCAAGATAAATATCCCCACCATCGGCATCGGCGCCGGCCCTGACTGCGACGGCCAGGTCCAGGTCATTAATGATATCCTCGGCTCTTTCGCCGACTTCGTCCCCGGCCACGCCAAGCAATACGCCAAGCTCACCGATATTATCTCTAAGGCAGTTAGTTCCTATCGCGACGAGGTCAAGGCGGGCAAATTCCCCACCGAAAAACAGAGCCACTCCATGGACGAAAAACTGCTCGCCGGGCTAACTTAACAAAACCTCGACCAACCCTTGCCAAAAACTCCCTTTAGCTTTAAACTACCGTTAGATTAAAACTCAGGGGGTTTATCATGGCTGAAACAAAATACGGTCACCTGGTCAAAACCATGCCCGTCAAAGAAGGACCCAAGGGCGCCAACGCCTACGAAATCATCTGGATGTTCGGCAAAGAGCTGGAGAATTTCCCCCTCAACTTCGCCATAGGCCGCTACGAAGAAACCGGCATCTGGCACCCCTGGGCTGGCCCCCACGTCCACCCCACCTTCGATGAATGCCTCCTCTTCTTCGGCCACGATACCAATAACCTCGGTGACCTCGGCGCCGAATTCGAGATAGCGCTCGGCGAGGAGCAGGAAAAGCACGTCATCAACACCCCCTCGGTGGTTATTCTGCCCAAAGGAACGCCCCACTGCCCGCTGGTCACCAAAAGAATCGATAAGCCCTTTGTTCACGGCCATATCATCCTCGGCCCCGAGGACAAGGTCGACTGGTGGCCCACCGACTCCAAGCCCAAGCCCACCGACGGCGCGAAGTATAATCACCTAATCAAACCGCTTAAGGTCCAGAAAAACCCGAAGACTACCGACCTTGTCTGGATAACTAGCGACCAGCTCGAGGGGTTCAAGCTGCACTTTGCCGTGGGGCTCTGCGCCGAGACCGGCCCCTGGTATCCGGGGAAAGGCTCTCACACCCACCCCTATGATAAATGCCTGATTTTCTTTGGCCACGACCCCAAGAAACTGGGCTATCTGGGTGCCGAAATCGAGATAGCGCTGGGCAAGGAAGGGGAAAAACACACCTTTAACCTCCCCACCGTTATCAGCGTCCCCAAGGGGACACCCCACCGCCCCCCGGTGGTCAAAAAAATCGAAAAACCCTTCGGCTTTATCGTCTATAACCTCGCCCCCCAGCACAAGCTTTCCTGGGTGGAGTAGGGCGTAACCGTACAGGGGGATATAAAAGGGGTACCACCCTTATAGGGTGGGTTTTGGGTGGGACGAAATACGAACGCTAGAATAGACGAATAACCTGCGCTAATAAAAGAGAGCCAGTTCTTCTCTTTACCCCTCTTTACTCCCCAGTCTCTTGATGCTAGCCCTTACCGTGTCGCCCGCTTTAGGCATGGAGATATGCTTCAAGACCATGGGCACCGAGATAATGATAGGAAAGATGATGAGCAGTACCGGGCTGCCTGAAACCAGATTGAGGAGGGCCAGGAAACAAAACAGGACGCCTGTGGAAAACCCCGTCTTTTTGGTGATGATGGTCGCTATTGCAGCTATGGCCAGGGCGGCGAAAAACTGCCAGAACATCAGCGAAACCAGCACCCCGTAGGTAGTGAGCGCCCCCTTCCCCCCTTTGAAGTGGAGGAACATTGACCAGTTGTGCCCCACTACCGCCGCCAGCCCGGCAATAAGCACCACCGCCAGGGGCAGCCCCATTATCATCTGGGCAATCAGCACCGCCGCCGCCCCCTTGCCCGCATCCATAATGAAAACGATGATACCCCCACCAAAACCCACGCGGCGGTAGGCGGCTGTCGCCCCCAGTCGGCCGTCTCCGATCTCTCTTATATCTATTCCCTTAAACCAGCGCCCGATGAGGTAGGCGGAGGGAATCGAACCGAGCAGATAGGCTATGGCAACCGCCAGCAGGGATAAGA
>DATKYX010000044.1:0-3702 GCA_035528255.1 Dehalococcoidales bacterium
GCCGCCGGGAAGATTCACACGGATATGGAAAATGGTTTTATTCGCATGGAGGTTATCCGCTATGAAGACCTTATGGAGCTTGGCAGTGAGGCGGCTATAGCCAAAGCCGGTCGCCAGCGTCTTGAGGGTCGTGACTATGAGATGCAGGACGGCGACATTGTAGCGGTGCGCTTCAACCGTGGGGGATAAAGCGGAAATTGGTTGGTGGAGCCGGGGGGATTCGAACCCCCTACCTTTTGACTGCCAGTCAAACGTTCTCCCAAGTGAACTACGGCCCCACGGAAACAATAGTTAATCTAGCAGAAAACAGCGTCGGGCGCAACTAGACGGGAATGCCCACCGCCCGGAGGATACTGCCCAGCCCCCAGTAGCCGGCCGCCGCCACCGTTATCCCCTTAATCGTCTTGCCCAGCAGGCAGATGAAGAAGTAGCGCCAGATGCCGAAACGGAGCGCCCCCGCCGCCAGCGCCGCCGGATAGAAGAAGGGGTTTATCACCGCGGAAACGACGAAGAGGGTCAGCGAGCCCCGCCTTTCCACCCACCTCGTCATGCGCTTGTAGGCATTCTTAATCTTGCCTTCCCTGATGTTATCGAGAGCGGCCCCGCCGCCGTAGCCCGTCATATAGATGGAAAGCCCGCCGACGGTCTCGCCCAGGCCGGCGGCGATACCGACGAAGATGGGGCCCATGTAGGGAGCGAAGTCGGGCCTCATCACCGTGCCCAGGGCGAACACCACCGGCGTCATCGGTATGGGGGCGATGACGGTGGCGCCGCCGAAGACGCTGATGATGAAAGCGCCGAGATAGCCGTAATGCTCAAGGGCGCGTATCTGCTCCCAGAAGCAGAAGACCCCCACCACCAGCGCCACCGTTATCACTATGCCGGCGATGCCGACGTAATACTCCCACCGCTTCGAAGCGCGCTTGAACCAATCCCGGTTAAACTTCACCCTTCACCTCGTCTTTTTCCGGCTGCAAAAAATCCCCTATATATTAATGTTATCATTAATAAATATCAAGAACTTATGCCGGCCGGCTTCAGGCGGCGGCTTTGGTTTTGCCCTTGAGGGTGAAGGCTAAGCCCTTAGTGCCCAGGTCGACCTTGACCGTGTCGCCTTTCTTGAACTCGCCGCCCAGCAGCTTGCTGGAGAGCGGGTTCTCGACGTAGCGCTCGATGGCGCGCCTCAAGGGGCGGGCGCCGTAGGCGGGGTCGTAGCCTTCCTTAACCAGCCAGGATTTCGCCTTATCGCTGAGCTCGATGCCGAGCTTGCGGTCAGCCAGCCGTTCCTGCAGCTCTTTGACCAGCAGCTCGACAACCTGTCTCAGCTGCTTTTCGTTGAGCTGGTGGAAGACGATTATCTCGTCGATACGGTTGATGAATTCGGGGCGGAAGGTCTTTTTCATCTCTCCCAGCACCCTTTCTTTCATGCCTTCGTAGTCGAGTTTCGCGGTCTTGCCTTCCGGCTTGGAGGCGAAGCCCAGGCTCATCTGGCTGCGGATAAGCTGGGCGCCGACGTTGCTGGTCATAATGACCACGGTGTTCTTGAAGTCCACGGTGCGGCCGTGGCCGTCGGTGAGACGTCCGTCGTCGAGTATCTGCAAAAGGCTGTTGAAGACATCGGGGTGCGCCTTTTCGATTTCGTCGAGCAGGATTACCCGGTAGGGGCGCCTTCTTACCGCCTCGGTGAGCTGGCCGCCCTCGTCGTAGCCGACATAGCCGGGAGGGGCGCCGATGAGGCGGGAGACGGTGTGCCTTTCCTGGTATTCGGACATATCCAGGCGCACCATGGCGTTTTCGTCGTCGAAGAGGAAGCGCGCCAGTGTCTTGGCCAGCTCGGTCTTGCCCACGCCGGTGGGGCCTAAGAAAACGAAGCTGCCGATGGGGCGCTGGGGGTCTTTAAGACCGGCCCGGCTGCGCCGTATCGCCTCGCTGATGGCGGTGACCGCTTCTTCCTGGTTTATCAGGCGCTCGTGAATGCGCTCTTCCATATGGAGGAGTTTTTCGGCTTCGCCCTCGAGCATCTGGGAGATGGGGATGCCCGTCCACTTGGAGATGAGCTGGGCGATATCTTCTTCGTCGACGACCTCGTCTATTTTCTCCTCTTTGAGCCAGTTGGCTTTGGCCTTATCGTATTCCTCTTCGAGGCGCAGGCGCTCGGCTTTAAGCTGGGCGCTCTGCTCGAAGTCCTGCCGCTGCGAGGCGGCTTCTTCTTCGTTGGTCAGTTTCTTTAGTTTTTGCTCCAGTGATTTCACCTCGGGCGGGGCGCTCTCGGTCTCGATGCGCAGCTTGGAGGC
The DNA here is from genome assembly GCA_035528255.1 of Dehalococcoidales bacterium. GTDB lineage: Bacteria > Chloroflexota > Dehalococcoidia > Dehalococcoidales > BS750m-G39 > E44-bin88. The sequence continues at coordinate 2,295 of DATKYX010000044.1, forward strand.
GGCCTCGTCGATGAGGTCTATCGCCTTGTCGGGGAGGTGGCGGTCGGCGATATAGCGCTGGCTGAGCCTGGCCGCCGCTTCCAGAGCGGCGTCGCTTATCTTAATCTTGTGGTGCGCCTCGTAGCAGGGGCGCAGCCCTTTGAGTATCTCGATGGTGGCTTCGACGGTAGGCTCGGTGACGAAGACCGGCTGGAGGCGCCTTTCCAGCGCCTTGTCTTTTTCGATGAACTTGCGGTATTCGTCCAGGGTGGTGGCGCCGATGCATTGCAGCTCGCCGTGAGCCAGTGCCGGTTTCAGCATATTGCTGGCGTCGATAGAGCCTTCGGCGGCGCCGGCCCCGACCACGGTATGAATCTCGTCGATGAAGAGGATGACCTCGCCCTTGGCCTGACGGACTTCATCCATTACCGCCTTGAGCCTTTCCTCGAACTCGCCGCGGAACTTGCTGCCGGCGACTAATGCCCCCATATCCAGGGCGACTACCTTGCGCCCCTTGAGGGAATCGGGGACGTCGTCGGCGACTATTTTTTGCGCCAGGCCTTCGGCGATAGCCGTCTTGCCCACGCCGGCTTCGCCGACGATGACCGGGTTGTTCTTAGTGCGGCGGCTCAGGATTTGCATGACGCGCTTAATCTCGTCCTCGCGGCCTATCACCGGGTCGAGCTTGCCCTCGCGCGCCATCTCGGTGAGGTCGCGCCCGTATTTTTGCAGGGAACGGTATTTGCTCTCGGCGCGGGCGTCGGTAACGCGGTGGCCGCCGCGGAGCTTTTGCAGGGCGGAATAGACCTTTTCCTGGTCGATGCCAAGGCCTTTGAGGACCTCAGCCGCTTCGCCCTTCGGCTCGCCGGCGATAGCGATTAAGATATGCTCGGTGCCGATAAACTCGTCTTTTAGCCTGTCGGCTTCTTCGCCGGCCGCCCGGATGAGGTTGGCGATGCGGGGGGTGGCGTAAAGCTGCCCCGTGTCGTAGCTGACCTGGGGCGTCTTTTCCAGGGCGGCGGCTACCTCCTGTTTTACCTTCTCCAGGTCGACGCCGAGTTCGGCGAAGATTTCGCCGACCAGCCCCTTCTCCTGCTGGAGCAACGCCAGCAGAATATGTTCCACGTCCCACTGGCTGTGCTTATAGTGGCGCACCAACTCCTGGGAGGCGGCTAATGCTTCCTGTGCCTGTTCGGTAAATCTTTCCTGTTTCATGACTCACATACCTTATATATTTATTGCCGTCTTTCGACTACGGTTCCGGTTCTTCGAATCTATGGAGCTCCGACTCAAGCTCCTGAAGCTGGTTTTGCAGTTCCAGCATCTGTTGCACCATGCGCATTATGACCTCCACCCCGGCCAGGTTGACCCCCATATCGTCCATGAGGGTCTTGACCCGCCTGAGGTGGGCGATATCCCTTTCCGAGTA
>DATKYX010000045.1:0-5821 GCA_035528255.1 Dehalococcoidales bacterium
CGAGCAGAGCCGCCGTCGCCACCACCGTCTTGCCGCTGCCGACCTCGCCCTGTAAGAGTCGCGACATCGGTACCGGTTTTTCTAAATCGGCTAAGAGTTCCTTGAGCACCTTTTGCTGGGCGGCGGTTAATTCGAAGGGCAGGGATTTCAGGAAAATGTCGAGCGGGGCGGTTTGGGTGGGGAGGGGATTGCCCGGCTGGCTTTTCTGCCACTCGTGTTTTTTAGCCAGCACCCCCAGCTGCAGGAGAAAGAGCTCGTCGAAGGCAAGGCGGTGGCGGGCGTTGTTTTTGGCCGTTTCGTCCTCGGGGTAGTGCGCCTGGAGGATTGCCCGGGGCAGTTCCAAAAGATGACAGCGTTTTATCAGTTCGGGGGGTAGGAAGTCTTCGACCTTGTCCGAAAAGCTATCTACCACCGCTTTCATAAGCTTCCTGACCTGGCGGGGCTTGAGCCCCTGGGTCAAAGAGTAGAGGGGCACCAGCCGCCCGGTATGGACCAGCTCTTTATCTTCGAGCAGTTCCCACTCCGGGGACTCGAAGACGTGCCGCCCGCCGAAGACGCCCACCCGGCCGCTGATGACGACCTGGGCGTTGGTGGGCAGGCTTTTAGCGACATAGGGGTTGTTGAACCAGACCACCCTGACATTGCCCGTCTCGTCGCCGACAATGGCCTCGGTGCTGCGCCTGCCGCCCAATCTTGTCTCCTGAGCCTGCCAGACGTTAGCCATAATAGTCTGCTCCTCACCCTCGACGAGGTCGGAGATATGGTGGCGCTGGCTGTAGTCGAGGTGGCGGTGGGGGAAGAAGTAGAGCAGGTCGCGGATGGTCCTGACCCCCAAACGCTCGAACTTGGCCGCCATGGCGGCGCTGACGCCTTTAAGTGAGGTGATGGAGGCATACAGCGAGCCTGTGGCTATCTTGGCTATATTGGCTACCTTAGGCGTAGAGAGGCGCTTGCGGGGGGCGGGGGGATTAACGCTTGGAGGAGGCTTAACCTCAACCTTTTCGGCGGGTACCTCGCCCAACTCGGATAAAAAGGCGAGAATTTCCTCTATCCAGCGCCGGCGGTGGGGTTGAGTCATGGCGGCGTATTTAGAGTCGTCGAGGCGCAGGCGGCGAAACTGAGCCAGGAGGTTGGGGTTGGTTATCGATTCTATCGCCTGTCCCGACCAGCGGTGCAGGAATTTATCCAGGCCACCGATGACAGCCGAATCGGTGTAACCCTTATCCCGTTCCAGCTCCAGAATCTTGCCCAGAGACTCGATATTCAGCGCCAAAGTCCTCTCCCCCCGATATAAACGCGCTATTTATCGCCCAGGATGGCTACCGCCAGAACGTGGGGGCCGACATGCGCCCCGACCGCCGCCGTGACCTTGAAGCGGAAGACGCGCTCGGCGGGAAACTTGTCGTTGAGCCGTTCCACCAGCGCGTCGGCTTCGTCCGGAGTAGTGCCATCACCTATGGCCATCTCTTCAATATGGGAGAAGCTGTTAACAAAGTTATAGAGGTTCTCCACCGCCTTGGAACGGGAGTGTTCCCGACCCACGGGGTAAATCTCCCCGTCCTTGAGGCCGAGAATGGGGTTTATCTTGAGCATGGAGCCCAGCAGAGCCTGGGCCTTGCCGATGCGCCCGCCCCGTTCCAGGTATTTCAGGGTGTCGAAAGCCATGCGCAGGTCGGTGCGGGGGATGTTGCGGCGCACCAGAGCCATCACCTCATCGAGGCCGGCGCCGTCTTTAGCCGCCCGAGCCGCCGTGATGACTATCAGCCCCTCTGACATCAGCGCCCAGGTGGAGTCAATGACCTCTATGCGGGGTTTCTTCTCTATCAGGTCTATAGCCTGCAGGGCGACGTCGCCGACGGCGCTAAGCTTGTGGGATATGGTAATGACGGCGATTTCATCGGCTTCTTCGGCCAGCTTATTGTAGGCATCGACAAAGGACTGGGGGGTGGGCACCGAGGTGGTGGGGTAGGTCTTGTCGGTGGTCAACCTCTCGTAGAACTGCTCAGTGGTAAGGTCGATGCCGTCGCGGTAGACTTCTTCGCCGAAGCGAATCAGCGACGGTATTACGGTAATCCCCAGTTCCTCGACCACCGGGGCCGGAATGCTCGCCGAGCTATCGGTGATAATCTTTACCGTCATGGCTGCTCCTTATCGCCCATTACCGCCACCAGGAGAAGCCCGGGGCCGGTGTGGGTGCCGATGACCGGCGTCATCCGGGAGCGGTGGATGCGTTCTTCAGGAAATATAGCGCCGAGCCGTTCCCGTAGCGCCTCGGCCTCTTCGGGGCAGGCGGTGTTTTCCACCGCCATCTCCTCGATATTAGCGTAGCCGGCGGCGAATTCGTAGAGGTGGTCTATCGCCTTAGCGCGGGAACGTGTCCTGCCCGCGGGCTCGACCAGGCCGTTCTTGAGGGCGATGATGGGGTTTATACTGAGCATCGAGCCCAGGAAAGCCTGCGCCCGCCCGATGCGCCCGCCCCTTCTCAGGTATTCCAGGGTATCGAAGGCGGCCCGAAAGTCCACGCGGGGCATTGCCTGGCGAGCGACCTCTATCACTTCGTCAAGGCCGGCGCCGCCTTTTGCCGCCTTAGCCGCCGCCATGACGATAAAGCCCTCGGCCATGGTCGCCGTCTCGGAATCGAGCAGCTCGACGCGGCACTTGCGTTTCATCATGGCGATGCTCTGGCGCGCCACCTCATAGGTGGCGCTCAAGCGCGCGGAGACGAGGATAACCAGGATTTCGTCGGTCTTTTCAGAGAGTTCGTCGTAGGCCCGAACGAAGTCGGCGGGTGCGGGCACCGAGGTGTTGGGGAAGACCTTGCTCGTTTTGAGCTTCGCGTAGAACTGGTCGGGGGTGAGGTCGATGCCGTCGCGATAGACCTCGTCGCCGAAGCGGACGCTTAAGGGAACTACCGAGATGCCCAGCCCGGCAACTATCTGGGGGGAAAGGTCGGTCACGCTATCGGTGATAATGCCGACCGCCATCGTTAGCCCCTATCCCCTATCCCCGAGTACGGCTACACCCAGCACGCGGGGGCCGACATGCGCCCCGATTACCGGGCTGACCATGGTCCGGTAGATATGAGTCCTGGGGAATTGCGACTTGAGTCTTTTGGCCAGGGCGTCGGCTTCTTTGGGGGTGGTGGCGTCTTCTACCGCCATCTCGTCGATGTGGCTGAAGCTGGTAGCGAAGTAATAGAGGTGGTCTATCGCCCTGGCCCGGGAGTGTTCCCGGGAGAAGGGGAAGGCCTCGCCCTCCCTGATGCCCAGTATGGGGGTCACCCTGAGCTTGGAGCCCAGGAAGGCGCGCGCCTTGCCGATGCGGCCGCCTTCTTCGAGGTATTCCAGGCTGTCGAAAGCCATGCGGACATCGGCGCGGGGGATATTCTTTTTGGTGAGAGCCATAAGCTCTTCGATGCCGGCTCCCTTTTGCGCCGCCCTGGCGGCGGCGATAACGATTAAGCCCTGCGCCATAACCACCCACTGGGAGTCTATGACCTCGATGCGGCAGCGGCGCTTCATCTTGCCCGCGGCCTCTACCATAGCTTCGTGGCTGGCGCTAATCTTCTGGGAATTGGTGATGACCAGGATTTCATCGGTTTCTTCCGCCAGCTTATCGTAGGTCTGGACGAAAACGCCCAGGTTGGCTATCTGGGTGGTGGGCAAAGCCTTGCTCTTAGCCATCTTCTCGTAGAACTTCTCGGTGTCGAGGTCGACGCCGTCGCGATAGACATCCTCACCGAAGTGGACGGTGAGCGGGATGATGGTGATACCCAGCTCTTTAACTAGCTCGGAGGGTATGTCACCCAGGCTGTCGGTAATAATCTTTACCGTCATAGTCGACCCTCCTTTTATTCTATGGAAACAATATAGTTATAGTAAGGCTGACCGCCTTGAACTACCTCGACCTGAAGCCGGGGGTGCTGCTTATCGAGGGTGTCGCCGACCTCTTCCGCCTCGGTCAAGGTGGTGTCGTCCCCGTAATAGATGGTTATTACTTCGGCCTCGTCCATATTCACCCGCGCCAGCACCTTCTGGACGACGTCGGCGGGCTTATCGCCCACAGCCACCAGGTCGCCGTCGAGAAAGCCGATGGACTGGTGCTTTTTAATGTCCAGCCCGCCCAGGGTTGTCGAGCGCACCGCCCTGGTGACCTCGATGGACTTTACCGCATCTTTAGCCTTGTTCATACTCTGGACGTTGGTTTCCATATCGGCTTCGTAATCGAAAGCCAGCAACGCCGCCACGCCCTGGGGAATGGTAGTGGTGGGCACGACTTCGATGGTCTTTTCGGTCAGGGAATGCACCTGGTTGGCGGTGAGCACGATATTTTTATTATTGGGTAATATTATGACCTTTTCCGAACCCACCGCCTCGACGGCCTGGAGCAGGTCTTTGGTGCTGGGGTTCATGGTCTGGCCGCCGGGAACGATAAAGGTCGCCCCCAGGCTGGTGAAAACGTTAGCCAGGCCCTCGCCGACCACCACGGACACGATAGCCACGGCGACGGCGGGCATTCTCTCTTTTTGCATCTCGATGAAGTCGCGGTACTGCTCGTCCATGTTGCGGATGTTTATCTGATGCAGGGTGCCCAGGGGAGCGACGTAGCTCATAATGTCACCGGGGTCGAGGGTATGGATATGCACCCTGACGGCGGAGTTATCGCCGACGACGATGACCGATTGGCCGCGCTTTTCCAGCCGCCTGCGGAGTTTGTCGGAGTTAAGGTCGTCGCCCTTGATGACGAAGTTGGTGCAATAGCCGTAGGGGACTTCTTCCGCGCCCACCATCTGGGGAACTCTGGCGGTGAGGGGTACGCTGCTGGCGACCATCCAGGGGCGGCGCAGCTTGAGTTGCTCCATCTCGCCCTTGAGGTAGTGGAGAGCGCCTTCCAGGATGGTGTAAAGCCCCTGTCCGCCGGCATCCACCACGCCCGCTTCCATGAGCACGGGGAGGAGGGTGGGGGTCTTAGCCACCGATTCCTTGGCGGCATTAGTCGCCGCTTCCACGACCGAGACCACGTCATCGTTGACGGTGGCGGCGTGCGCCTGGGCGGCTTCCGACGCCTCCCTCATCACGGTGAGAATAGTCCCCTCCACGGGGTTGCTTAAACTGGCGTAAGCCACCGCCGACGCCTTGGCTAAAGCGTCCGCTAGCTCCTGGCCGGTGATGGCGTCTTTGCCGTCCAGAGATTGGGATAAGCCGCTGAAAATCTGGGACAGGATAACGCCGCTGTTGCCCCGCGCCCCCACCAGCGCCCCCTTGGCCATAGCCTTAGCCACGACGGAGACGCTGTGGTCGGCAACCATCTGGGATTCCTCCACGGTGGAGCGCATGGTGAGCAGCATGTTGGTGCCGGTATCGCCGTCGGGCACAGGGAAGACGTTGAGGGCATCGATATCGGAGGAGCTTTTCTCCAGCCAGCTGGCGGCGGCGGCGAACATCTCCCGTAAGTCCTGACCGTTGATAGACTCGGTTGGTGTCATATTTTAATCCGTCCTTGCCAGAATCACCTAGCTATGTTACTATATTATGTTGCCATTTATGAATTATGTTGCCATTTATGAGCGAAATTCTACCCTAAATTCGGGCAATAGTCAAAGGAGTAAAGACCTTGAAGTGCGATATATGCGGTAAAATACCGATGTTCGGCCATAATATAAGCCACTCCAAACGCCACACCAACCGGAGCTGGACGCCCAACATTCACCCCGTTACCCTGACCGTGGACGGTAAGAAGACACGGATGAACCTCTGCACGCGGTGCCTGCGCACCCAGCACAAGATGGCTAAGGCAAACCAGCCCGAAGCTCAGCCAGAGC
>DATKYX010000046.1:0-3421 GCA_035528255.1 Dehalococcoidales bacterium
ATGGTAAAATAAAACTCAATCAAGACCAGGAGGATAGTTTAAGAAATGGCGTACAAGATTACCGAGGAGTGCATTAGCTGCGGAGCCTGCGAGCCTGAATGCCCCAACGGGGCTATCAGTGAAGGAGACGAAATCTATATAATCGACCCCAAAAAGTGCACCGAGTGCGTAGGTTCTCACGAGTCCTCAAGGTGTGTCGAGGTCTGCCCGGTGGATTGCTGCGTAGCCGACCCCGACCATAAGGAAAGTCGGGAGCAACTGCTGGAGAGATGGAAGAAGCTGCACCCGGGTGAAACCCCGGCGGCTTAACCCCCAACTTTGATTACCCCTTGACACCCTAACCGGTAAAGGCAATAATAATGGGCACGCTTTCTCTGTGTTCCCCGATAGCTCAATCGGTAGAGCGAGCGGCTGTTAACCGCTAGGTTGTAGGTTCGATTCCTACTCGGGGAGCCACCATTCCTTTTTCGACCCGCTAGCCCCCATGATTATGGTTAGGGCGACTCCTCTTCTTACACTCCTAACTTTCGCTGACTGTCATCCCCCCAAAAAACACCGCTTGACAATGCTCGGCAAAACCACTACATTTGATAGTTACGTCCGCGGAATACTCCGCGGATTACTTGTCCTGACAGTCACCATAAGGGATTGTCTGGAAATTGCTGGCATTGGATATAGACCGGCCAGGATGTGGTTTTCGGATCGATATGTTTCAAGCTAGAACCAATGTCAGGCTTCTAAAGTACCTGGGAATTGGCCTGGTCGCCCTACCAGAGCCGGTGACCACGGCATTTGGTGTGGGGCTTTTATTTACCGCCAACTATTTGTCCCAAAAACTCGAGCCCGGTCTGGATAACCGCTTTATAGAAGCGTCCGCTTATCAGTCGTATTGGTTTAAGCGTTCCAGCAACTATGCCGATGGCGAATCCAGTGCCCAGGGGAAGGCAAAACGCTATACCCAGAGCGCACAACAACCGATTCCATGGCAATATGGCCTTATAGAAGCGTCCGCTTATCAGTCGTATTGGTTTAAACGTTCCAGCAACTATGCCGATGGCGAATCCAGTGCCCCAGGGAAGGTAAAGCGCTATACCCAGAGTGAGCAACAACCGATTCCCTGGCAATATGAAGGTAACCACAGCTTAGAGGCTAACCCTAATCCCTTGGTTCGGCAGACTCGGCGTGATACACGAGGTGATATAGTGCACCACACCATAGATACGCCGATGCCCCACCGGTATATCCCGAAAGCATCACGTCGCGAAACGTGGCTCGCCCAGATAGTTATCCCTTAGCCCCCCACCCCAGTTTTATCTTTTCCCACCCGTCACCCTCTTAAACACCCCAATAAAATGGGGAGTGGTGGGAGAAGTCTATAGAGGTAACACCTCTGTAGGGTGGGTATTGGGTGGGAAAATAATACCTTCGCTAACAAGAGTGGGGCGGAAAGGTAACCCCCCCCTCATTTTGAGCACCCCCCACCCCTGTGCTATAATTTTCAGCGGAGAACGACCATGTGGGACAGACTCAAAAAAATAGAAAAGCGCTACGAAGAGCTGCAAAAGCAAATCTCTACGCCCGAAATCGCCACCGACCTCAAAAAGGTTCAGGCGCTGGCTCAGGAACGGGCGAGCATTGAGGATGTAGTCGCCACCTACCGGAAATACAAAGCAACCGCCAAGCAGCTGGAAGACACCAGGTCTATGCTCGACGTCAAGCAGGATGAAGAAATGGCCGCCATGGCCAAGCAGGAGATAGAAAAGCTCGAGCCCCGGCAGGAAAGCCTGCTCGAAGAGCTAAAGCTCGCCCTCCTGCCCAAGGACGCCAACGATGACCGCGACATCATTATCGAAATACGGGCGGGCGCCGGTGGCGATGAAGCCGGGCTGTTCGCCGCCGACCTCTTCCGCATGTACTCCCGCTACGCCCAGGCCAAGGGCTGGAACGTGGACATTATCAACAGCAACGAGAGCGGCATCGGCGGCTTCAAGGAGATTGTCTTCGAGGTCAAGGGCAAAGGCGCCTTCAGCCGCCTCAAGTACGAACGAGGCGTCCATCGCGTCCAAAGGGTGCCCACCACCGAATCCTCGGGACGGCTCCATACCTCGACGGCTACGGTGGCCGTCCTCCCCCAGGCCGACGAAGTGGAGGTGAACGTCAACCCCGACGACCTTAGAATCGACATTTACCACAGCGGCGGCGCCGGGGGGCAAAACGTAAACAAGGTAGCCACCGCCGTGCGCATTACCCACCTCCCCACCGGCATTGTCAGCATCTGCCAGGACGAGCGCTCCCAGCTAAGAAACCGCACCAAGGCGATGTCTGTGCTCCGCGCCCGCCTCCTGGACGTAGAGCGCACCAAGCAGGAACAGGCCCTCAGCCAGCAACGACGCTCTCAGGTAGGCACGGGCGACCGCGCCGAAAAGATAAGGACCTATAATTTCCCCCAGGACCGCCTCTCCGACCACCGTCTCGGCAAAAACCTGCGCAACCTGCCCCGAATCATGGGCGGCGAACTCGACGAGCTCGTCGACGCCCTGACCACCAGCGAGCAGGCAAAAGAGCTGGAGAGGCAGTTGGCGTGACCCTCAAAGCCGCTCTCAGCCGCGCCCGGGGCATCCTGGCCCAGAAAGCCATCGAAGACGTCCCCCTGGAAGCCGAGCTGCTGCTGAGACACGTTCTAAAGATAAATCGCACCCAGTTATACCTCGACCTCGAACAGGAACTAAGCCCCCAGGACGAAAAAGCCTTCGGGCATCTGGTCGAACGCCGCTTAAGCGGCGAACCCAGCGCCTATATAATCGGCAACCGCGAGTTCTACGGGCTCGACTTCTACGTCGATTCCAATACCCTCATCCCCCGCCCCGAAAGCGAACTGCTGGTGGAAACGGCGCTAACATTAGCACGAAACCGCCAGCTGCATACCATCGCCGATATCGGCACCGGCTGCGGCGCCATTGCCGTCAGCCTGGCTCTTGAGTTAGCTCAAGCCAAAATCTACGCCACCGATATCTCCCCCGCCGCCCTTGAGGTGGCCGCTATCAACTGTCAGCGGCACGGCGTGGACGATAGAGTCAGCCTGTTACAGGGCGATATGCTGGAGCCTCTGCCGGAGCCGGTTGACCTTATAATCGCCAACCTCCCCTATGTCGGGGAATCGGAGTTAACCCCCTCTTTTGAGCCATTGATTGCCCTCGACGGCGGCGCCGACGGAACGGAAATAATAGCTAAGCTCTGCCTGCAGACGAAGGGCAAACTCTCCGGCGGCGGCTCGCTCCTGCTGGAAATAGGCGCCGGGCAGTCGGAAGCTATAACCGCCCTGCTGCGCCATCTCTTCCCCGATAGCAACGTAGATGTCTTTACCGACCTGGGCGGCATCGAGCGGGTGGTCAGCTTGAGTCTCAGCAAGGCAAAGGTGGCT
>DATKYX010000047.1:0-5501 GCA_035528255.1 Dehalococcoidales bacterium
ATCTCCTTGCTGTCGAAGTCGGGCCAGAGAACATCGGTGAAATAGTATTCGCTGTAGGCGGCCTGCCACATCAAAAAGTTGCTGATACGAAGCTCGCCGGCGGTGCGTATGACCAAATCGACGTTGGGCAAACCCGCGGTATAGAGATAGCTATCGAACAATTGTTCGTTAATCTTTTGGGAAGGGATGCCTTCTTCTATAATCCGGCGCACGGCGTCCAGAATCTCGGCGCGCCCGCCGTAGTCGAAGGCGAGGCTGAGCGTCATCCCCTTGTTGTCTTTGGTCAGTTCCACCGCTGTGGTTATCGCCCGCTGCAAGCCCGGGGAAAACCCGTCGAGGCGGCCCAGGTGGCGGATTCTAATGCCGTTTTCGTGCAGCTTGCGGGTCTCCTGGTCTATCGTTTCTTGCAGGAGGCCGAGCAAGCCGTCAATCTCTTCTTGGGGGCGCTTCCAGTTTTCGGTGGAGAAGCCGTAGACGGTGAGGTGCTTGAGCTTGAGCCGATTGAAGTGGTTAATCGCCGAGCGCAGGTTTTTCGCGCCCGCCTGGTGGCCTTCGAGGCGAGGCAAGCCGCGCTTTTGCGCCCAGCGGCCATTGCCGTCCATGATGATGGCGATATGGTCGGGGAGGTGGGGGGCTTTCTTTTTAGCCGATGAACCGGCCGTCTCTCTGCTGCTCATAATAAATAAAGGTGTGTTTTAACACACCTGCTCTTAGCCCGAGACCCGCCGGCTAGACTTCAATGAGTTCGGCTTCTTTATCGTGGGCTATCTTGTCGATATCGGCGATAAAGCTGTCGGTCACCTTTTGCAGCTGGTCCTGGGCGCGCTTGTGCTCGTCCTGAGATATCTCCTTGCTCTTTTCCAGCTCCTTGAACTCGGTCATGGCGTCGCGACGCTGGTTGCGCACCATTATCTTTCTTTCTTCCACCCGCTTGTGCACTATCTTGATTAGCTCCTGGCGGCGCTCTTCGCTTAAAGGGGGAAGATTGAGGCGGATGAGGTTGCCGTCGCTGGTGGGGTTTAAGCCCAGCTCGGACTTTAGGATTGCCTTTTCTATGGTGGGGATGGTGCTCCTATCCCAGGGCTGGATGACGAGGAGCCTGGCGGCGGGGGCGGAGATGCCGGCAACCTGGTTGAGGGGGGTGGGCACGCCGGCGTAGTCTACCTTTATATGCTCGATGAGGGCGGGGGTGGCGTGACCGGTGCGGATACCCGCCAGTTCCATGCGCAAGCCTTCAACCGAGGCTTTCATCTTTTCTTCCGTCGTCACTAAAACGGGACTAACCATTTTAATGCTCGCTGTAGACCAGGGTGCCTATAGATTCACCGCATATCGCCCGCTCTATGCCGTTGGGCGCCTGAAGGTCGAAAACGATTATGGGCAGCCTGTTTTCCAGGCACAGGGAGAGGGCGGTGGCGTCCATTACTTCCAGGCGCAGGTTCAGCATCTCGAAGTGGGTGAGTTTGTCGAACTTCTTTGCCTTGGGGTCGACGACGGGGTCGGCGCTGTAGATGCCGTCGACGTTATTCTTGGTCATCAATAAGACCTGGGCTTCAATCTCTATAGCGCGCAGGGCGGCGGCGGTGTCGGTGGTCATGTAGGGGTTGCCCGTGCCCGCGGCGAAGATAACGACCCTGCCTTTTTCCAGATGGCGGATGGCGCGGCGCCTGATGTAGGGTTCGGCTACCTGCTGGACGGTTATGGCGGACTGCATCCGGGTGGGTACTCCCTGGCTTTCCAGGACATCCTGAAGGGCGAGGGCGTTTATTACGGTAGCCAGCATGCCGGCGTAGTCAGCGGTGACGCGGTCCATGCCTTCCTTTTCCGCCTTTGCCCCCCGCCAGATATTGCCGCCGCCGACGACGATACCCACTCCCACCTCCATGGCGACTACCTGTTTAATCTGCTGGGCGACCTTGATCAGGGTGGCGGCGTCGATGCCGTAGGAGGCGCCGCCGCTGAAGGCTTCGCCGCTGAGTTTTAGCATGACCCGCTTGTATTTCGCCTGGCTCATTCTTCCTGTTCTTGTTCGCCCAGTTCGAACCGGGCAAACCGGCCTACCTTGATGTTTTCGCCGACCTTGGCGATGGTTTCGGTTATGATGTCCTGAATGGTCAGTTCCTGGTCTTTGATATAGGGTTGCCGGAGCAGGCAGGCTGCCCGGGGTTCTATGTCAGCCCCTTCGGGCACATCTGCTTCGCTAACGAATTGGGGAGCCATGGCGGCTACCTGCATGGCCAGGTTATGCGCCAGTTGTTTGAACTCGTCGGTGCGGGCGACGAAATCGGTTTCGCAGTTTAACTCGAGCATGGCGCCGACCCGACCTCCGGTGTGTATATAGGCTTCGATCAGTCCCTCGGCGGCGGTGCGCTCCGCTTTCTCCTGTGCCTTGAGCAAGCCCTGTTCTTTGAGAAATGCGAGCGCCTTTTCGCGGTCGCCCTCGTTTTTCTCCAGGGCGTTGCGGCACTGCATAACGCCCGCGCCGGACTGCTCCCTCAGTTCTTTTATCAAATCCAGCGAGATCTTCAAGCCCCCTCTCCTTTAGGTTCGTCATCGGGAGCGCCCGCGGGGGTGTCGTCGGGGGTAAAGATGAGGGGCTCGGTCATTTCGGGGATGCCTTCCCCATCGGTGCCGATTAGAGCCGCCCCGCCGGTCTTGCCCTCGATAACGGCGTCGGCAATCTTGCTGCATATCAGCTTGATGGTCCTGATGGCATCGTCATTAGAGGGGATGGGGTAGTCAATGTCGTCGGGGTTGCAGTTGGTATCGACTATGGATACCACGGGTATGCCCACCCGCCTGGCTTCGGCGATGGCAATATTCTCTTTGGTGGGGTCGATGATGAACAGGGCGTCGGGTAGCTTGGTCAGCTCCTTGAAGCCGCCCATCAGGTGGTTGAGGCGGACTATTTCCTTCCCTATCTTGAGCGCTTCTTTCTTGGGCAGGCGCTCGAAGTCGCCCCGGCTTTGCTGGTCTTCGAGGCGGACGAGGTAGTCTATGCGCGCCTGGATGGTGGCAAAGTTGGTGAGCACTCCGCCCAGCCAGCGCTGGTTGACGTAGAACATGCCGCAACGTTGCGCTTCCAGTTCGATAGATTCCTGTGCCTGTTTCTTGGTGCCGACGAAGAGAATGTTGCCGCCTTCGGCGGCTACTTCGCGCACGAAGTCGCAGGCTTTATCCAGCATCACCGCCGTTTGTTCCAGGTCGATAATGTGGATGCCGTTGCGTTTGGTGAAAATGTATTTCTTCATAGCCGGGTTCCAGCGGCTGGTCTGGTGGCCGAAGTGGGCACCGGCTTCTAATAGTTCCTTTATGGTAACGGTATCCGGCAAGCTTGGTCTCCTTTCCAGTTAGTTCTATATATAACCAGTTTAACAGTATATCATACTGCGTGCTTGGCAACAATATCAATTTTACATTGCTAAAAATGCGCCGAAGCCTTATTATAAAGGTAGGGAGGGCTGGTATGCAGATTAAGAAGACATACAACCAGATTCAGCCGGGGTTGCTCTATGACGAGTTGAGGGACTTGGTCTTGAAGCAGGGGGTGGTGGCGGGTGAAGCCAAGCTGGGGACATATTCCATGCCCGAGGACTCTTCCTCGTTTATCTCGCGGGGCGTATTGACCTTTAAGGTTAAAGAGGGCAAGGAGTGCCTGAGAGCCCACATCGTGGGTTCCGCCCGTGGTGAGATCAAGCTGATAATCGATGCCGACGACAAGCTCTTTCCTAAAGCCAAGCTGACCGCTCTGGAACAGGACCTTGACTTTATCTTCAGCTCCTACGAGGTTAAACACCGCTAAAAACGCTCTCCCGCCGTTATTTCATTAGACTCCATCCCACTTTAAGCTGTGCTATAATTTAATGGTGGCCATTAAGACAGTAGCTACCAACCGCAAGGCTTACCACAACTACCATATCGGCGAGAGCGTGGAGGCGGGCATTTCTCTGACCGGCACCGAGATAAAGTCGTTGCGGGCGGGGAGGGTTAACCTGGGCGACGCCTATATCCAGCCCGAGGGCGGAGAGTTATGGCTGCAGAACGCGCACATCGCCCGCTATGACGCCGGTAGCTACATGAGCCACGAGCCGAGGCGAAAGCGTAAGCTGCTGCTGCACCGCAAGCAAATCGACAGCCTGACCAGCCAGGTGGCGGAGAAGGGTTTTACTTTGGTGCCTGTCAGGGTGTATATTAAAGGTAACCTGGCCAAGGTCGCGATAGCCCCGGCCAGGGGCAAGAAGCTTTACGATAAGCGGGAGGCTATCGCCCGCCGCGATGCGGAGAGGGAGATGCAACGGGCGGTTAAGCGGCGGGAGGATGGGAGGAAGTAGGACTTTAACAATCGAACAGGGGGACGCGTGGTTTCGACAGGGGAGGTATGTTGCAGGGTCGCAGGCTGAGGTGCCGTTACCTCATTAAACAGGCGGCAAAAAACAACTGGCGAACGTGAATTCGCTTACGCAGCCTAATTAACTAGGTTGTGCGTCCGCCCCACCTCTCCTCAATGGGTGGGGGTCGGGCGTCGAAAAGTTGAGGTGCCGCCACCCCGATGTCGGTGAGGGTGTGCGAAAGATTTACCGACTGGCCCGGCTAAACTCGGTCAGCAGAGGTTATTCGGGCAAGATTAAAGAGCTGACTAAGCCTGTAGTATATCCTGGGCAGCTTCTTTTGGACGGGGAGTTCGACTCTCCCCCGTCTCCACCATCTCCAACAATCTCTCGGGTTTCTCTTCCCGAGGGTAGCAATAGCACCGGTGCGTTTGGGGCCACCTCTATCCCTGTACCAAACAGCACCCGGAACGCCGGTGCCGGTTTGAACGCAGCAATGAGCTTCGTCTCCAGGTCTACGTAAACCAGCTCGACGAGCGGGTTTACCAACTGTCTTCTCTCATCCGGAGTCGCCTCTGTCCAGAGCATGGGGATGTTCGTAAAGAGTTCTACAGCTGCTTCGATGGTGGGTGGTGTTACGGTGCACGCCTGATCGAGATGATGATCGATCTCCGCCAGCCGTCTTTGATACTCCTCATCGGTAAATGCCCCGTCAGCGTAAGCCCGGCCGAGGCGACGGCGCTTCTCTTTTAGCGCTTTCGGGTCTGGCCCGTCATAGTTTGCTGCGGCAAGCTCAGCCATCCTTTGCCTCCATTTCGGATGCAATCCCAGGGAATGGATAATCGTTGCCATCTGCTTATCAATGACCTCCGCCACAATAGACGAGTTGTTCGTGGGACACTCGTGGGCATGCCGTTCCCGATAGAGGGGCACCTGCCGGCGATGTCGGTCTGACTGAAGCCCATTGCCGCAGTGAGAGCAGGCGATCATACCCTGCAGCAGCCCTTTCGGGCCATGTACTAAGCGTACCGGCTGCCTTAGCTGTCTTCTGGCCTGCACGCGCTGGAACAGTTCTTCAGAGATGATTGCCTCGTGTTTCCCCAGGTATTCTTTACCCTTATATTTCACATACCCGCAGTAAAAGTGGTTATTGAGCATGTCTTTGACTGCATG
>DATKYX010000048.1:0-3747 GCA_035528255.1 Dehalococcoidales bacterium
GTTGAGCGCCATGACGCGCCGCCCGGTGAGCGGGCTGCCGCGGTGAAAGCGGCAATAGTCCTCGTCGCAGGCGAGGATGTCAATCTTATTCATTCCCTCCGCCAGCATCGCCAGCAGCAACTCCTCGGAAACGCGCCCGACACAGGGCACGGAAAGCGGCAGGAAATCCTTCACCCCGAAGAGCTTGCCCACCTGGCTGAAGTCGGGGGCGCTGCCCTTGCACATAACCACCAGCGTGTCGCTCTTGTATTGCGGCTTCACCTTCCTCAGGTAGTTGAGCAGAGACTTGCGGTCGTAGTAGATGGTATCGATAGCCCGGGCCGGGCAGGCCGAGGCGCAGATACCGCAGACCTGGCATTTTTCTATGTCCAGGATGATTTTATCCTTCTCGTGGTCCCTGGTTATGGCGTCGTAGGGACAAAGAGAGCCGCATATAGAGCAGCGGCTGCAATAGTCCTCGTTGATATTAACGGCTGGCTTGGCGTCGGCGACCTGCGTCAATATAGTCCCCCTTTCTTAAGTCCCCACCGTATTTTCCTCTAAGTATCACGTTGTCGCCAGGAACAAAAATCGCTGGCATCAACCAATTCTAGCGTCAGACGCCCAGACTGTCAATTATTTCCCCCACCCCAATTTTATATTTTTTCCACCCATCACATCCCCCCTTTAACTAGCGGACGTAAAATGTCCCACACCGACCCACCCTACAGGGGTTAAACCCCTATTTTCCCCTTATTTTCGGGGGTATTTAAGAGGGGGCAAAGCCCCTTCTTTACCTTAAAGGGCGGCGGGCGGGAAAAGATTAAAACGGGGTGGGGAGTGGAAACACCAATAAACAGGGAATTTACACCCCATTGACAACCCTCAACCCCTATGATACACTTGTTTTAATACAAATGTTTTAAAGGAGACAATAATGAGCTCGCCCAGACGGGAGCGCATTTTAAATTTCATCCGCCAGTTTCTCGACAAACGAGGCTACGCCCCCACCGTCAGGGACATCGCCAAAGGCTGCGACATCAGCACGCCCTCCGTCGTCCAGCACCACCTCAATAAGCTTGAGGACGAAGGGCACATCCGCCGCGACCCCACGGTATTCCGCAGCATCCAGCTCACCGACCGCAAACTGGAAGCCATCTCCCTGGTGCCCCTGCTGGGCACCATCGCCGCCGGCAAGCCGATACCCGTGCCCACTGCCGATACCTGGAATTCCGTCCCCGAAGAAACGCTCCAGCTCACCGACGAGGTCACGCGGGGCAGAAAAGGCATCTACGCCCTCAGGGTCAAGGGCTTTTCCATGATTGACGCCCTCGTCGGCGACGGCGATATCGTCTTAATACAACAGATGAGCGCCGTGGAAGAAGGCGAGATGGCGGCTGTCTGGCTAAAGGTAGAACAGGAAGTAACCCTGAAAAATATCTACCACGAAGGCGGACGTATCCGTCTTCAACCGGCCAACAAAGAGATGCAGCCCATGTACTACCCGTCCGAAGACGTCGAGATTCAGGGCAAGGTAATCGGAGTATTACGCAAGCTATAGGGCAAGGGGGACTGGAGCATTGGCTAAGATATTGGAGAAACCGGAAGAGCTCAAGGTCACGGTAAACGTGCAGGGGATACCCTTAAGCCTGGCCCGGGACGGCGACAGGCAGCGCATCACCAGTGTCTACGAGAAATGGCGCACCGAGGAGGAGTGGTGGGGCAAGGAGATATCCCGCAACTATTTCAGGGTCAAGACCAGCAAGGGCATGGTCTGCGATATCTATCGGGACATGCCCGCGGGCAGCTGGTATCTGAGCCGAATCCACGATTAGACGGCCATAGATTGACAGCTCCGCAGGCGGTAATGGTAAACTGTTTATACCATGACCGATATACGGGCAGTCAGCCGCCAGCTAGCCGAGGCGCTAAAAGGACACGGCGCCGACTATATCGAAGCCCGCCTTGAGGAAAGCCAGCGCAGCCACATCACCTATCGCGGCCGGGAGCTGGAATCGGCGGGGCAGTCCACCGCCGTCGGCGGCAACATCCGCGCCCTGGTCAAGGGCGGCTGGGGCTTCGTCAGCTTTAACGACCTCACCGACCTCCCCCGGAGAATAGAGCGGGCGGTCGAGCAGGCGAAACTCGTCGGCAAAGAGGAAAGTAAACTAGCCCCCGTCGAGCCCGTCGTCGACACGGTAGCCAACGGCAGAGACGTCCCCCTGACCATCCCCCTGGCGGAAAAGAAAAAACTCCTCGACGAATACAACGAAATCATCTGGCGCACCCCCCACCTCCAGACCTCCGTTATCGGCTACGGCGACAGCCACAAGAATACCATTTTCTTAAACTCGGCGGGCAGCTATATCGAGCAGCCGAGGACGGACATCACCCTTCGTATCAGCGCCGTGGCCGCCGGCGACGGCGAGGTGCAGCAGGCGGGCTTGAGCCTGGGCAGCCGCGGCGACTTCAACGCCATCCGCAACATTCACGCTCAGGTGGAAGAAACGGCGAAACACGCCGTCGCGCTTTTAGCCGCCCCCCAGGTAAAGGGCGGCGAGTACACCGTAGTTTTAGACCCGGTGCTGGCGGGCGTCTTCGTCCACGAAGCCTTCGGCCACCTCTCGGAAGCCGACCACATCTACGAAAACAAGCGCCTGCGCCAGATTATGGTCCTGGGCAAGAAATTCGGCGGCAAAGAGCTTAATATCATCGACAGCGCCGCTGTCCCCGACCTGCGCGGCAGCTATAAATACGACGACGAAGGCGTGCCCGCCACTAAAACCTACCTTATTAAGGAAGGCGAGCTGGTAGGGCGGCTCCACTCGCGGGAGACCGCCGCCATAATGAACGAAGCGCCCACGGGCAACGCCCGCGCCATCAACTATAGATTCCCGCCCATCGTCCGTATGACCAATACTTATATCGAGCCGCGCCGGGCCTCTTTCGAAGAGCTGATTGCCGACATCGAGGAAGGCGTCTACGCCAAAAACTGGTTCGGCGGCACCACCAGCATGGAGATGTTTACCTTCTCCGCGGGCGAAGCCTATATGATTCGTAACGGCAAAGTCGCCGAGATGCTGCGCCCGGTGGTGCTCACCGGCAACGTCTTCATCACGCTGAATAATATAGACGGCATCGGCAACGACCTGGATATGAACCAGGGCGGCGGCTGCGGCAAAGGCGGCCAGATGCCCCTCCCCGTCTCCAACGGCAGCCCCCACATCAGAATCCGCAAGTGTCTGGTGGGAGGCGGCTAGTGGAAAAGATATTAGCTCAAGCCCGAAAAGTAGCCGAGGAAGCCGAGGTCTTTCTAGTTTCCGCCGAGGAGACCCCGGTGCAGTTCGAAGCCAACCGCCTCAAGAACGTTCAGGGCAAGCAGAGCACCAGCGTCGCCCTGCGCATTATTAAGAACGGCCGGCTCGGCTATGCCACCGGCACCGATGTCGCCGATGTTCAAAGCCTGGTGGAAAACGCCGTCGAGACGGCAAAGTTCGGCACCAGGGCCAGGTTCGAGCTTCCCCCCGCCACCCCCTACCCCAAAGTCGATATTTTCGACCCCGCCGTAGAGTCCGCCTCCGTGGAAAAGATGGCTCGACTCGGCGAGGAGCTTATCGCCCTCATCACCGGGCACACGCCCGAGATTGTTTGCGAGGCGGAGGTGGAGAAAGAGACCTTTACCCTGCGGATTATTAACTCCCGCGGCGGGCAGGCGAGCTACAAAAAGAGCATTTTTAGCATAGGCGTTGTCGGTAACCTGATTCGGGG
>DATKYX010000049.1:0-5178 GCA_035528255.1 Dehalococcoidales bacterium
TTTTTGTTTGGGGGGGGGGGATCCGAATCTGTATCAAATTACTCACCAATGGGTGTAGCAATTACCTCATATTGAATCGCTTGGACTCTGGATACTGGAACAGCTCGGATATGTAGTTTTTCCTGCGCTTGTGTAAAACCAGGAGTGACATAAAGGAACCCACTAGCTTCTGTTATCATCTTGACCCTTACCAACGTTGCACCATCAGAGCTGAGACTTACAGTCAAGTCTTCGAATCCTGTTGGGGAATCTAACTGAATTGTCACCCAGGGTCTCGTATTGTACATAAATTTCGCTTCATTGGCTCCGAACTTTTGGGCAGTGTCAAGTATACCCCAAAGAGAAGCTGATATAATCCCAACAATAAAAAATATCTGGACTAAGATAAAGGGGACTTTTTTAACCCATCCGAGAAGAAACTTATCCAATTTAGAAGGTCCCTTCCCTTCCCACTTTTTTGACAATGCCTCCATATAAGCTATTAGTCCTCCGACGAACACTAAGTATCCGAGGCCAAAAACCATTCCGGCAGTCCCGTTAGTCCACTTTGATGAGTCCACTTGCATAATTATGCCTATAACAATTAATCCAATAAAGCAGGTCGAACATCCGATATAATAAACAGCCGTTGGGCTACTGGTGCCTATAATGTTAGTCGGTTGCCGTCTGACTAATATAGCAACTAGCGCGACAGTTCCTAATGCCATTAGCAGGCTTGCCAGTGCCGCATTGGGAGAGACAATGGCGTAATTAACGAAATTGGTGCCAATAAGTTCAGGAGATAAGCCAAAAACATTCCAGTAGCTTTGTGAATAAACACGACCTGTTAATACAGTAAGGGCAAGGAATAAGGTGAGAATTTCACCTCCATACCATAACCACGACGCTCTAGGTTTGCCAGCTTCTTGCATCTCCATAGTTTCTTTGCTAACCTCCGTGTATCTACTTGTGAATTATCGCGATTGTTCTTCAAGTTTCTTTTATGGAAACTATACTGTTCTACTTTACCCTTGTCAATATTTTGGCACTAATAGGCAACATATTCTCAGGGATAGAACCTCGGTTGGCAAGCCGATTGGCAAGAAAAACTCCCCCCAGCGCGGCGCGCCGTCACAGTCCCAGAGGTGAAACCTTTGAGGGCGGGACGGGTGGGAAGAAAAACCCGGGGGCGGGGCTATCCCCCTCCAAAAACCCCATTGTTGCAAAATACAAAAAGTATGCTACAATATAGGTTGCCTTCTGGTGGTTAGAGCGGGGTGGACCCACCCGTTCCCATCCCGAACACGGAAGTGAAACGCCCTAGCGCAGACGATACTGAGGGGGCGACCCTTTGTGGAAAATATGCCACTGCCAGAAGGCTTTTGACCTTTGTCATTGCTTGCCTTATAATTAGAATTAGTCTGTGAATAGGAGCAAGCTTGAAACATGGCTAGCCGATTTGAGAAATTCTCCGAGAGAGCCCGACGGGTTCTCACCCTGGCTCAAGAAGAGGCCAAGCACTTCAACCACAACTACATCGGCACCGAACACATTCTCCTCGGCCTGGTAAGGGAAGAGGAAGGGGTCGGTGCCAAGGTGCTGGCCAACCTCGGCGTGAGCCTGACCAAAGCCCGCTCGGCGGTGGAATTCATCATCGGGCGCGGCGAAAAACCCACCACCGGCGAAATCGGACTTACCCCCAGGGCTAAAAGAGTCATCGAACTGGCCATAGACGAAGCCCGTCACCTCGGCCATAACTATATCGGCACGGAACACCTCCTCTTAGGGCTATTGCGCGAAGGAGAAGGCGAAGCCAACGAGGGGAGGGGGGTAGCCGCCGACGTCCTGGATAGCTTCGGCATAAACCTGGAGCGAGCGCGTAGCGAAACCAACCGCGTGCTCGGTGAAGGCGTCGCCCGGGCCAGACCCGCCCGTTCCACCAGCCGCACTCCCGCTCTGGACCAGCTCGGTATCGACCTCACCGCCGCCGCCACCGCGGGCAAACTCGACCCCGTTGTCGGCCGGAACAAGGAAATCGAGCGGGTAATTCAGATACTCAGCCGCCGCACCAAGAACAACCCCGCCCTCATCGGCGAGCCCGGCGTGGGCAAAACGGCCATTGTCGAAGGGCTGGCGCACCGCATCATCGCCGGCGACGTCCCCGAAACGCTGGAAAGAAAAAGGATAATCACCCTCGATATGGGGGCGGTTGTCGCCGGCACGAAATACCGCGGCGAGTTCGAAGAACGCTTAAAGAAGGTCATCGACGAGATAAAGACGGCGGGCAACTGCGTGCTCTTTATCGACGAATTTCATACCATGGTGGGCGCCGGGGCGGCGGAGGGAGCGGTTGACGCCGCCAATATCCTCAAGCCGTCGCTATCGCGCGGCGAACTGCAATGCATCGGCGCCACCACCCTGGACGACTACCGCAAGTACATAGAACGGGACGCCGCCCTGGAGCGGCGCTTCCAGCCCGTGCTGGTGGAAGAGCCCTCCGTAGAGGAGACGCTGGAAATACTCAAGGGCGTTAAAGAACGCTACGAAGAGCACCACAAGCTAATCATAACCGACAAGGCGCTCAGCGCCGCCGCCACGCTCTCGGCAAGATATATCCCCGACCGCTTCCTCCCCGACAAGGCAATAGACCTTGTCGACGAAGCGGCCTCGAGGGTGAGAATCAGGCACCACACCATCCCCATCACCCTCAAGGAAGCCCGCAGAGCCGAGGACAGCGTGCGCAAAGACAAGGAAGCGGCGCTGGCCACCCAGCAGTACGAGTATGCCGCCGAGCTGCGCCAGCGCGAACTCCAGATTGAAGAGAAGATAAAGAAGATGGAAGAGGAGTGGCAGGCGGAGCAGGGTGATGATAACCCCGAGGTCGGCGAAGAAGATATCGCCGAAGTGGCCAGCATGTGGACCGGCATTCCCGTGGTGCAGCTGGCCTCCGACGAGACCAGTCGCCTGCTCGAGATGGAAGATGTGCTGCATAAGCGCATTATCGGCCAGGACGAGGCGATTACCATCATAGCCAAGGCCGTACGAAGGGCGCGGGCGGGCATCAAAGACCCCCGCCACCCCATCGGTAACTTCATCTTCCTGGGCCCCACCGGCGTCGGCAAGACCGAGCTGGTCAGGGCGCTGGCCGAGTTCATGTTCGGCAGCGAAGACACGCTCATCCGGCTCGACATGTCCGAGTTTATGGAAAAACACACCGTATCCCGCCTGGTTGGCGCGCCCCCCGGCTATGTCGGCTTTGAAGAAGGCGGCCAGCTCACCGAGGCGGTGCGGCGCAAATCATACTGCTGCATCCTTTTAGACGAGATTGAAAAGGCTCACCCCGATGTCTTTAATATACTCTTACAGATATTCGACGACGGCCACCTCACCGACGCCAAGGGTCGGCGGGTGGACTTCCGCAACAGCATAATCGTTATGACCAGCAACATCGGCGCCGAGCTTATCCGCAAGGGCAGCACCATCGGCTTTACCTCGCGCAGCGACGAAACCAAGACCAAGCAGATGGACTACGAAAAGATGAAGGAAAAGCTGCTCGAAGAGCTCAAAAAGTCCTTCCGCCCTGAGTTCTTAAACCGCGTCGACGGCGTGGTCGTCTTCCACGCCCTGACCAAGGAAGACATCAGGAAGATAGTCGACCTCATGCTGGCGCAGGTATCCAAGCAGCTCGAGGAGAAGGGCATAAAGCTGCAGGTAACCGAAGCCGCCAAGGACTTCCTCGGCGAAAAAGGCTACGACGAAGTCTTCGGCGCCCGCCCCTTAAGGCGCGTAATTCAGGATATGGTCGAAGATAAGCTCTCGGACAGTCTGCTCCGCGGCAAGTTCCGCGCTGAAGATACGGCTATAGTCGACCTGGAAGACGGGGAGATTGTAGTCCATCCCGCCGCCGTGGAAGCATTAGCCGGAGATGATAAAGCGTAAACTACGAGAGATAAAACAGGCCTTTGATACTCAAAGGGCGGGAAACCCTA
Organism: Dehalococcoidales bacterium; assembly: GCA_035528255.1. GTDB lineage: Bacteria > Chloroflexota > Dehalococcoidia > Dehalococcoidales > BS750m-G39 > E44-bin88. The sequence continues at coordinate 3,969 of DATKYX010000049.1, forward strand.
CGGCTACCACCCCCCCGCCCTTTAAGTTCGCCCAAATTAGGACGGAGAAGAAGAAAGGAGACTAGAATTGTCACAGGAAAACGTCGAAATCCCGATAACGGGTAAGATAACCACCGTGAATGTTAAAGCGGGGGCTAAGGTGGCGGAGGGGGATGTCTTATTCATGCTAGAATCAATGAAGATGGAAAATCCGATACTGGCGCCGGTGGCTGGCACCGTAGCCAAGATAGAGCTTTCGGTAGGGCAGGTGGTCGAGGCGGGTGATTTAGTAGTCGTTATTGAATACTAAGCGCAGCTAAGAGCTTTAAGGAATTTTTAAGATGATAGACTGGAGTCTAGTAGCCGAGATTGCCGGGGGTGGCTTTGGTGTTACTATCCTCGCCCTGGTCATCCTGTGCGTGGTGGCCTGGATAGTGGGCATAATTGTCCAAAAAACCAGGGCTAAACCTGTAGAGACTCCGGAAAAGGAAAAGTAGGTGTTCGGTCTCTACGAAACCGCCTTCGGGGCGTTAACCTGGGGAAACATTGTAATGTTTCTCATCGCCGGGCTCCTCATCTATCTGGGCATCGTCAAGAAGATGGAGCCCATCTTATTAGTCCCCATCGGTTTCGGTATCCTTATGGTCAACCTGCCCCTCGGCGGCATGATGATCTACAGCCCAGAAGGCTTCCCCGCCGAAGTAGGCAGCCTGAGCGAACTGATACACGCCATCGGCAACGGCGAAATCGGCCTGCTCAACGTGCTCTACACCTACGGCATCGAGTCCGAGGTCATTCCCCTGCTCATCTTCCTCGGCGTGGGCGCCATGACCGACTTCAGGCCCACCATCGCCCGCCCCGTATCGTTTCTTTTCGGCGCCACCGCCCAGCTGGGCGTCTTCGTCGTCTTTATCATCGCCTACACCTCGGGGCTGTTCTCGGTAAACGAGGCGGCCTGTGTCGGCATTATCGGCGGCTCCGATGGCCCGCCCACGGTCTATCTCACCGCCGCCCTCGCCCCCAAGCTTTTGGGGCCGATTACGCTGGTCGCCTACTCCTATATGGCGCTTGTGCCCATCCTCCAGCCCCCGATAATAAAGCTGCTCACCACCAAGAAAGAGCGCGCCATATTTATGAAACCGCAACTGCGCCAGGTCTCCAAGCTGGAAGAGGTAATCTTCCCCATCATGATATTCGTCGTCGCCGCCCTGCTCGTGCCCAAGTCGGTGCC
>DATKYX010000050.1:0-2244 GCA_035528255.1 Dehalococcoidales bacterium
ACCCTGCACGGGCGGCAGGAGTTTATCGACTCCTATAAATCACTGCACGGGTACGTGAGAGAGGCGCTGGAGCTGGGCGACTTTATGGTGACCGAGACGCGGCTCTTCGCCGAGCTTTACACCGAATTCCACTGCTTCAAGGACTACCCCAACTTCCTGGGCGGGTCGCTGAAGAAAGGCGAGGTCGCCGTCATGACCAACTGGGTGCTCTACGACCTTGAGGGCGGCAAGATGAAGCGCATTCGCATCGCTCATTTCCTCATGCACGACCCCAAGTCGGCGCGGCTCTGAAAACCGGGTGGGGGGGCTATTTCTTGGTGAAGCCGAGGTTATTAACTATCTCGGTTACCGCCCGGCTCTGGTTCATTGTATAGAAGTGGAAGTATTTGACGCCGTTCTGGCGCAGGTCTTCACACTGCCTGGTGGCAAACTCCATACCCAGCTTGCGGGCTTCTTCGGGGGTAGCCGCCTTTTCCATCGGCCCGACGATAGACTTGGGTAGCGTGGCGCCCGTCATCTGGCTGAACTTTTTTATCTTTTCGATATCGGTTATGGGCATGATGCCGGGAATGATGGGGATAGAGATGCCCGCCTTTTCCGCCCGCTCCATAAAGTTGTAGAAGAAACGGTTGTCGAAGAACATCTGGGTAATAGCGAAGTCGGCGCCGGCATCAATCTTCTGCTTGGTGTAGTACAGGTCCGTTTCCAGGTCGGGCGCTTCGCTATGCCCCTCGGGATAGACAGCCACCCCGATAGAGTAGCCGCCCACCATGACGACCAGCCTGACCAGGTCTATGGCGTAGCAGTAGCCTTCGGGATGAGCCACGAACTTATCCGTGCCCCTGGGCGGGTCGCCCCTGAGGGCGAGGATATTTTCCACGCCCTGCTTTTTATATTCTTTCAGAATATTGTCGAGGTCTTTCTGGCTCTGCTCGACACAGGTGAGGTGGGGCATCGGGGTCAGCGAGGTCCCCCCCTTTATGCGCATCACCACCTTGCGGGTATTCCGTAGCGTGCCGCCGCCGGCGCCGTAGGTTACGGAGACAAAAGTAGGCTCGTAGCCTTTGAGCTTGGTGATGGTCTGGAATAGCCGGGCTTCAGCCGCCGCGTCCTTGGGGGGAAAGAATTCAAAGGAGAGGCTGCCGCCGCGGGCTTTGATAATGTCGCCTATTTTCATAGTTTTATCCTCCGTCGGTCTGAGGAAAAGCGACCTCGGTATATAAAAACTCTACCTTGCGTTTATGCTCCAGTTCCTGGTCGGATAGTTGCTCTAAAAGCCTTCTTACCCCTCCCACGGGGTGCGCCGCCGCCAGGCTGGCGTAGAAATCGTGGGACGCCTTTTCCCGCTTTGCCGCCAGCAGGAATATGTCCTTGAGCTCCATGTCGGGGGTTATTTCGGGCTGGTCGAGGTAGTCCGCAATCTTATAGTCCAGGACGCTGTCTCGCTTCAGCCCCCCCTTCCCGATATCGCCGAACAGGTATTTTCGCAATATTTCTTCGTGGCCCTTCTCTTCCCGTGATAGCTGGCTGAAGGCATCCTTAGCCGCGCTGGCAGTCACCTTTTGGCTCAGGTCTCGATAGAGGTGCTGCGCTTCGATCTCTTTCTCTATCGCCTTTTCCAAAAGGCTCTGCACCGTCAGTCGAGTCGCCATGGTTCTCCTCCGATAAGCCTGGTTGCTATTTCAACCGCTTGGCTACCTCATCCCAATTTATATTCTGGAAAAAGGCGGCTATGTAGTCCGCCCGCTTCAGCCCGTAATCGAGCATAAAGGCATGCTCAAAGACATCCATCACCAGGATAGGAGTACAGCCCGCGGGGTGACCGACCTCGTGCTCGTTAATCCACTGATTAAAGAGCCAGCCGTTGGTATTATCCTGATAGAGTACTACCCAGCCGATGCCGCGCATCGCCCCCGTGGCCTTGAAGTCCTGCTCCCAGCCTTCGTAGCTGCCGCAGGCGGCCGCCAGCTTTTTAGCCACCGCACCCGTCTTATCCAGGGGTTTCTGGCCCCCCAGGTTCTCGAAGTAGTATTCGTGGAGGCGCATGCCGTTGAACTCGAAGCCGAAGCGGCGTTTAAGCTCGGCGTATTCCGGCGTGCCCGTCTTACCCTCCTTGAGCATAGCCGCCATTATATCCCAGAGCTTGTTGGTGTTGGTCACGTAGCCCTGGTAGAGGGTGAAGTGATTCTTGAGCAGGGTTTCGCCGAAACCCTTCATCCCGATAAGAGCGCTGTAGTCCTTGGC
>DATKYX010000051.1:0-11317 GCA_035528255.1 Dehalococcoidales bacterium
TCACCATCGAGGAAGCCCACAAGTTCCTCAACCCCGAGGTCGCCAGCCAGACCATCTTCGGCACCATCGCCCGCGAGATGAGGAAGTACAACGTCACCCTGCTCGTTATCGACCAGAGGCCCAGCGGCATCGACAGCGAGGGTATGTCGCAGATGGGCACCAAGATAACCTGCCTCATGGACAACGAGCGCGATATCGACAGCGTGCTCGCCGGCGTATCGGGGAGAAACGAGCTCAAAGCGGTTCTGGCCAAGCTCGCCGCCAAACGGCAGGCGCTCGTCTTCGGCCACGCCGTGCCCATGCCGGTGGCTTTCCAGCCCCGCGAATACGGCTCGGCGGAGTCCTACCGCGCGTTTACCGATAGCGGCAAAGCGGGGATGAAAGAAGACATCGAAAAGCTGTGGGAGTGAAAAACCGGGGCTAGAGCGCACCCAGCCCGCGGACGATATCGTTGAGGTCGTCGAAGGGCTGACACTTCAGCTTCTTCGCCTTACAGATGTCCATAAGCCCGTCACGGGCGAAGACATGCTGGGACAGCGCCGCGGGAAAGTAATCGGAGGGGCCGTTGCCCAGGCAAACCACCTGGTAGCCCTGCGTGAGGAAGAGCTTGGTGTAAGCCTCCTTGAAACCCTTTTTCAGAACCGCGCCTTCGGGGCCGATATACTTCACCTCAAGCCCGTCGGGGGTGAACTTGGTGGTAGCGGCATATATCTCGATGTTGCCCAAGCCCACATCCTCCAGGATTGCCTTGATGTAGAAATCCAGCCCGTTGCTGACCACCAGGAAGCGAAAGCCCCGCTCCTGGCAATAGTTCACCAGGTTGCGCAGCCCCTCGCGCAGCTTGACCTGTGCACGGGCGACCTTCAGCAACTCGTCGCGGCTGGCTTTGACCATGGCGAAGGCCTTGGTATTGAAGTCGCCCACCGTCATCTTCTTCTGCCGGTATTGCTCGTAAAGCTTGCGCCAGTCGCCGTCGGCGAAGGCGTCGAGCAGGGCAAAGCTGACATCTTCTTCGGTAAGGGTTCCGTCGAAATCGCTCTGAATAATCATATATCGAACTTAAAGAGCCCGGGGTGGGTAACACTAGAGCAGGATTATACTTGAATCCAAGCCACATTTCAAGGCTCGGGCTTTCCGTCGGCATTTCAGGCGTCGTCAGACATTGACAGTTAAACGCCGTAGGGTTTAGTATGTTGCTAGTATTTTGGTCAAGGGCAGGGGGATATTCCCCGCCCAACCCCGAAGGTTTGAATTGTTCATTTTATGCTGGCAAATCATACGACTATCGCCAACTGCAACCTAGCGCTGGAGACTATTGATTCAGGAGGGAACAGTATATGTCAAAACAATTCTCACTCAAGGAGCTTTCGAGGTATGATGTCGGCACTTGGGCCGATTTAATCTATAGGAACGCGCTCCTCCACCCCGACAACGAAGCCTTCGTCTACGGCGACACCCGGATAACCTTCGCCGACTACAACAGCCGCATCAACAAGATAATTAACGGGCTGGGCAAGATGGGGGTAAAGAAGGGGGACGTGCTCGGCATTCTATCCTGGAGCTGCCTGGAGTTCGCCGAGATATACGGGCTGACCATGAAGGGGGGCTACATCGCCTCGCCCTTCAACCCGCGGCTGGGCAAGGACGAACTGGAATACCTCATCAACTACTCCGAAGCCAAGACCGTTTTTGTCGGCAAGGAGCTGGTGGATATGGCCAACTCCCTTAAAGAACGCGTGCCCAGGGTCAAGAATTTCATATCGCTGGAGACGGCCGCCCCGGGCATGACCGCCTATGACGACATACTCAAAGCCAACTCCGGGGAAGAGCCCGATATCGACCCGAGCGAGGACGACCCCTGCTGCATTATTTATACCAGCGGCACCACCGGCGTCCCCCGCGGCGCCCTCTATACCCAACGCCGCTTTATCGAAGACTCCAAGACGCTGGTCATAGATATGGCGCTGAAGGAAGGCCACAAGCGCATCCAGATAACGCCGCTTTTTCATATCGCCGGCAACACCCACTTTCGCTCTTCGCTCTATACCGTGGGCTGCAATGTTATCGTCAAGTTCTTCAACGCCACCGAAACGCTGGAGATTATCCAGCGGGAGAAAGCCACCCACATGGACTTCGTGCCCACCCACCTGGCGGCGTTGCTCAACTCGCCCGACCGGGAAAAGTACGACATCAGCTCGATAGAGTTCCTCTGGTACGGCGGCTCGCCCATGCCCCAGGAGGTGCTCAAGGGCGGGATGAAGGTCTTCGGGCCCATCTTCGCCCAGGGCTACGGGCAGAGCGAGAGCGGCCCCGCCATCTCCCACCTCTCCAAAGCCGACCACAACGTGCTGGACAAGCCCGCCAAGGAACAGAAGAAGCTGTCTTCGGCGGGGCGGCCCGATATCGGGGTGCAGGTCAGAATCATCGACGATAAGGGCAAAGACCTGGGGCCGGACAAAGTGGGCGAGATAGTGGTGCGCAGCAAACAGACCATGGTCGAATACTGGAAGAAACCCAAGGAAACCAAGGCGACCCTGGTCAACGGCTGGCTCCACACCGGCGACCTGGGCTACTACGACGAAGAGGGCTATATTTATATCGCCGACCGCAAGAAGGACATGATTATCAGCGGCGGCGAAAACATCTATCCCAGGGAGGTGGAAGAGGTCCTCTACCGCCACCCCGCCATTATGGAAGCGGCTGTCATCGGCATCCCCGACGAATACTGGGTGGAAAAGGTGCACGCCGTCGTCGTCCTTAAAAAGGGCAAAGAAGCCACTGCCGAAGAGCTTATCGCCTTCTGCAAGAAGAACATCGCCGGTTACAAGACGCCCAAATCCATTGAGTTCGTCGCTGCCCTGCCCAAGAACGCGGCGGGCAAAATCCTCAAGCGCGAGTTGAGGGACAAGTACGCGAAGGGAACCAAGCAAGACAAGAGGAGCTGACTCGGCATTTCTATAGAGTCGGGAGATGGAAACTTACAAGATAAAATTTGAGCCCCTGGGCTTGAGCGGGCGCTGCCGCGCCGACGAGTCTCTCCTCGCCTGCGCCCGGAGCGCCGGCATAGGCATTATCAGCCTCTGCGGCGGCAAGGGTAATTGCCAGTCCTGCCGCCTGCAGCTAATGGAAGGCACCGCCTCCAAGCCCACCGCCAGCGAGCTCAAAGCCTACTCCCGCCAGGAAATCAAGGATGGCTGGCGTCTCGCCTGCCAGACCCACCCCACCAGCGATTGTAAAGTGGGCATACCCCCCACCTCCCTGACCACCACCCAGCGGGTGCAGACCGAAGGGCAGGAAGTAACCGCTAAGCCCGAGCCGGTGGTCGCACCCTACCAGCTTAAACTTAAAACACCGTCGCTTAGCGACGCTCAAGCCGACGCCGACCGCCTGCTCAAAGCCCTGAACCGCCAGCACCGCCTGCGCTGCGATAATATCGATATCGGGGCTTTAAGCCGGCTATCGCCGCAGCTCCGCTCCTGGGGCTGGCAGTGCCGGGCTTCCGTCCGCGAAAAGGAGCTAATCGCCTTCGGCCCCTGGCCCAGCCGCCAGCTGGGGTTGGCGGTGGACCTGGGCACCTCCAAGATATCGGGCTACCTGGTAGACCTCGAAAGCGGCCGGACCCTGGGCGTTAAAGGGGTGAGCAACCCCCAGATGAGCTACGGGGAGGATATTATCAGCCGCATCGCTTACGCCACGCAATCGGCGGCTAAAGCCGCGCAACTGCAAAAGCTGGTGGTCAGAGACTTAAACAAGATGGCGGGCGAACTCTGCGCCGGGGTCAAGGCTAAAGCCGGGGATATCGTCGACGCCGTGCTGGTGGGCAATACCGCCATGCACCACCTGATGGCCGGGCTTTCCGTAAAGCAGCTGGCTCTGGCTCCCTTCGTCCCCGCCGTAAGCCGGGCGATAGACATCAAAGCCAGCCGCCTGGGGCTAAAATTCGCCCCCGGGGCTTATTTGCACCTGCTGCCCAACATCGCCGCCTTCGTCGGCGCCGACCACACCGCCGTCCTGCTGGCGACGCTTAACGGCGAGAACCGGGAGGTGACGATAGCCATCGACATCGGCACCAACACCGAGGTCTCGCTGATAGATAAGGACAAGATAACAACCACCTCCTGCGCCTCGGGGCCCGCCTTCGAGGGCTGGCACATCAAAAACGGCATGAAAGCCGCCAGCGGTGCTATAGAACGGCTGCGCATCGTGAACGACAAGGTGGAATACCAGACCATCGACGATAAGCCCGCCATCGGCATCTGCGGCTCGGGCATCCTGGACACCGTGGCTCAGCTCTACCTGGCCGGGGTGCTGGGGGAGGGGGGCCGGATGAACGAGAAACACAAACGGGTGCGCCCCAGCGACAAATACCTGGAGTTCGTCCTCATCGGCGATAAGGAGAAAAAAGACGTTCACAAAGATATCGTTATCACCCAGCAGGACGTGCGCGAGATACAGCTGGCTAAAGCGGCTATCCGCACCGGCATCCAGGCGTTGCTGGAAACCAACGGCTACGGGGAGGAGAAAATCGACAAGGTGCTAATCGCCGGCGCCTTCGGCACCTATATCGATGTCGCCAACGCCATGGCTATCGGCATGCTGCCCACCCTCCCCCTGAAGCGCTTCCAGCAGGTGGGCAACGCCGCCGGCACCGGCGCCAGGCTGGCTCTAATCTCCCGCAGTAAGCGAGCCGCCGCCCAGAAGATAGTCTCCGGAATAAAGTATGTAGAACTGGCCGGCGTCCCCGGCTTTAACCAGACCTTTATGCAGGCGAGCTACCTGGGCAGATACCGGATTATAGACGGCAAGAGAAAGGAGATAAAGTGATGGAAACCAAAATAACCAGCGCCACCAAAGAGGTCATCATCAGCGACGATAGACCCGTAGTACTCATCGGTGAGCGTATTAACCCTTCGGGGAAGAAGAAACTGGGCGAATCCCTGAAAGAAGGCAACCTGGATATCGTGCGCAAGGAAGCCAAGAATCAGACCGAGGCCGGCGCCGATATCCTCGACGTTAACGTAAACGTATTCGGCATCGACGAACCCGCCCTGCTGCCTAAAGCGGTCAAGGCGGTTATGGAGACCTCGGACTTGCCCCTCTGCATCGACAGCGCCGTTCCCGAGGCGCTGGAGGCGGCGATAAAGACCTATAAGGGCAAGCCGCTGATTAACTCGGTCACCGGCGAGGAACACTCTATGGAAAAGATCCTGCCCATTATTAAAAAGCACGGCACCGCCGTCATCGGGCTGGTTCAGGACGACAACGGCATCCCCAAGACCCCCGAGGCGCGGCTGGCCGTGGCTAAGAAAATAGTGGAGCGCGCCGAAAAGCTGGGCATCCCCCGCGAGGATATCATCATCGACTGTTTGTGCCTGGCGGTAGGCGCCGAGAGTGCTTCGGGCACGACGGCGCTGGGGACGATTCAGCTCATCAAGCGGGAGCTGGGGGTGAACATGACGCTGGCGGTGAGCAACATCTCCTTCGGTATGCCCGACCGCGACCTGCTCAATAACGCCTTCGTGGCGGCATGCATCGCCGCCGGCATAACCTGCGTTATCGTCGACGTCAAGAAGATACGCCCCGCCGTCCAGGCCGCCGACATTGTTATGAACCACGATAAACACGCCCGGCGCTACATGGAAAGCTACCGCCAGCGCCAGCAGGAGCAGGCACAGCAATAGAGCCGGACAGGCTGGTAATATCCGAGTTATCTATGCTATCATAAAGAACAATTTAGCGTCATTTGCCCGCTCCCCGCGTTACCGGTAGAAAGGGGCCAGGGGGTGGGCGTACTTATCAAGAAACGAAGGAGGCAACTATGGGCAGGTTAGACGGAAAAGTAGCTATCGTTACCGGCGGCGCCAAGGGCCTGGGCAAGGCTTTTTGTTTCGCCCTGGCCAAAGAGGGCGCCAAGGTAGTGATGGCGGCGCACCGCCTCGATACCGACGAAGCCAAGCAGGCGGCTAAGGATATAGAAGCCAAAGGCGGCATGACGGTAGAGGTCGACGTTACCGACGAGGCGAGCACCATAGCCATGGCCGATAAGGCCTTTAAGAAATTCGGCAGGATTGATATCTTGGTCAACAACGCCGCCTTCTACTACGGGGTGGGCAGAAAGCTTTTCCACGAGGTTTCGACGGAGGACTGGGATAAGGCAATGGCGGTAGGGGCCAAGGGTCCCTGGCTCTGCGCCAAGGCCGTATTCCCCTACATGAAAGAGCAGAAAAAAGGCAAGATTATCAATCTCTCTTCAGATACCGCCTTCGCTCCGACCAAGGGGATGATTAACTATATTACCTCCAAGGCGGCCGTTGTCGGCATCACCCGCGTCCTGGCCGGAGAGCTGGGGCAGTATAACATCTGCGTTAACGCCATCGCCCCCGGTTACACCGATACCCCAGCCAGCTGGACCATCGGCAACGTGGACAAGTTCAACACCAGCGACACCCCCCTGGGGCGGGTCGGCAAACCCGAGGACACGGTCGGGGCCATTGTCTTCTTCGCCAGCGACGACAGCGACTTCATCAGCGGACAGACACTGATAATCGATGGCGGCCGAAGGGTGCACTAGTCCGATAGGAAGATATATTCTCTCTCCCCCAACCGCAATCGGGGGGTCTTTATTGCCGAGAGGGGGTAAATGAGCCCGGAGAAACTAATATTCCGCTTCGAGGAGTTGGGGCGAGAGCACAAGCAACTGGTCGGCAAGAAGTGCGCCAACCTGGGAGAAATGCTGCGCATGGGCCTGCTCGTCCCCCCCGGATTTGCCACCTCCATCGGCATGTACCGCCGCTTCGCCAAGGAAACGGGGGCGGCGGCGGAAATCGCCCAATACGTGAAACAGATGGGCAAGCTCAAGGGCAAGAACATCGCCGTCTTCGACGAAATGAGCCGGAAAATCAGGGGCATTATCGAGAGCCAGGAGATGCCCCCGGCTTTAGTCAAGACGATAGCCTCTCACTACCATGAGCTGGAGAAAAAGGGAGAAGCCCCCGACGGCGCCGTCTCGGTGCGCTCGTCGGGGACAGAGAGCCGGCCCGGCATGTTCGAGACCTACCTCAACGTGGTCGGTATCGAAGACGTGCTCGACAAGATAAAGAAGGTCTGGTCGAGCGCCTATACCGCCCGCGCCATCGCCCTGCGGGTTAACAAGGATATACCCGTCACCGGCGACGAGCTCGGGGTGGCGGTTTCCCGGATGATAAACGCCCGCTCGGCGGGCATCAGCTTTACCCTGGACCCGGTTACGAGCGACACCTCCAGGATAGTCATCAACTCGAGCTGGGGGCTGGGAGAGGGGGTGGTCAGCGGCGACGAGGATGTGGACCACTTCGCGGTGGATAAGAAGACCCTCAAGATAATCGAAAGCTCCACCGGCAAGAAGGCAAAAAAGGTGGTCAACAAGAAGCGGGGGGTGGAGTGGGATAACGTGCCCACAAAGAAGCAGTCGGCGCCCTCTTTAACTAACGACGAGGTATCGGCCATAGCCAAACTGGCTTTGTTTCTCGAGGAAAGAATGGGCCGGGCGCAGGATATTGAGTGGGCTATCGACGCCTATGCCATCCCGCCCGACAACATAGTTCTCCTCCAGACCCGCCCCGCCAAGCTCACTGTTAAGAAACCGGAATCGGTTACCGACCGTATGATTGACCTGATTGTGCAGAAATTCTATAGACCCTGACCGTAAATATACTGCTTAGCCTTAAACCGGAGAGGTGAAAGGTGCCGAAGAAAAAGCAGGTGGAAACTAAAATCTGGGACGTAGTGCCCGGCTACGACTTCATTGAGGAAATCGACCTCGCCGCCATACCCTCTTGGTTCCTCGACGGCACGCACAGCGTACCGCCGCTGACACCCCTCTTCGCCTACCAGTGGGCGCGCTTCTGCAGCCACGGGTTCAAGGCGGCCTGCTACAAGCTCGGCATCCCCACCTGCAAGGGCTGGGAGATTCGCATCTTTAACGGCGGCATCTACTGCGGCCTGCATATCGTCAGGGACCAGGAAGAGATTGCCCGGCGCGAAGTCAAGTTCCGCCAGGCGCTAAGGCCCTGGCTCGAAGACTTCGACAAACACTGGGACACCTACAAGAAAGAGCTCTTGGGCATCTACGACAAGCTTAAACAGCTCGATGTCGACCGCGCCACCAACCTGGAATTATACCACCACAACTACGATTTGATGGAAGCCTACATGAGGATGTGGGAGATTCATTTCATCGGCATGTACACCTCTTTCAATACCTGGCTGCTGCTGGAAGCCCTGACCAAGGAGCGCTTCGGCCTTAGCGACCAGGAAGCCGAGTTCCAGGATATGATGCGGGGCTTCGACAACAAGATATACCAGATGGACAAGAAGCTCTGGGAGTTCGGCCAGCTCGCCGTCGAGATGAAGCTGGCCAATATCTTTAAGGACAACAAGCCCCCCGCCATCCTCCCCAAGCTTAAAGAATCGGAGAAGGGCAAGGAGTGGCTGAAACAATTCATGGACTACATGACCACCGACGATATCGGGGGCTGGCGGATGCAGCACTTCACCGACTTCAACGAACCCTACTGGCTGGAAGACCCGGCCACGCCCATCGGGCTGGTGAAGGACAACATCATGAGGGGCAACAGCTACGACCTGGAAGCCACCCGCGCCGGGATCGCCAAAAAGAGGCGCGCCGCCATCGCCGCCTTCCTGAAAAGGGTGCCCCCCGAGGAGAAAGAGCTCTTCAAGGGACTGATAGCGCTGGCGGGCAAGTCCAGCTCCTACAGCGAGGAGCACGACCTCTACTGCGAGCTGAGCGTGCACGCCCTCATGCGCCGCGGCTACATGGCTATGGGCAAAAGGCTCGCCCGGAGCGGCACCATCGATAACCCCGAGGACATTCTGATGCTCAACCCCGACGAAATCGACCGCGTGATAATGGTGCCCGAGGCGCACGATATGCGCTGGATAACCCGGAGGCGGCGGGCGGGATGGGAAAAGGCGCATAAAACGACCAATCCCCCTATGCTCACCAGGCGCGCCAATCTGGAAGAAGCCATCGAACTGGACCTGCTGCCCTCGCGGGACGCCATCGCCATCAAGATTGTCGTCGGCGAAATACCGCGCCCCAAGCCCAAGATGAAGGCGGACCTCTGGGGCATCTGCGGCTGCCCGGGAGCAGCCGAGGGCACCGCCCGCGTGGTGACCAAGTATGATGAATTAAAGAAGGTGCAACCGGGCGAAATCCTGGTCTGCCCCAGCACCAATCCCACCTGGACGCCGGTCTTCGGGCTGGTCAACGGCGTCATCACCGATACCGGCGGCACCCTCTGCCATGCCGCCATCATCGGGCGGGAATACGGAGTGCCCACCATCGTCAACGCCCAGAAGGCCACGGGGAAGATTAAGACCGGGCAGCGCGTCAAGATAGACGCCACCAACGGGGCTGTTTATATCCTGGATAAATAAAGCCCCTTAAGATATAAAACCGGCTGGCATCGGTAATCAAAGGTGTGCTATCTTTAGACAAGCTCTAAAGTGGAGAGGAGAAAAATGGCAGAATCCAAGTACAGCAAACACATTATCACCAAAACCAAGTCCGACCTGACGCTCCCCGACTTCCGGCGCGAAGCCCTCAAAACCGCCGGCGACACCAGGACCGCCATGATATACCTGGACGACGAGGTCCTCAAGGGGGCGTTCTATGTGGAGTGCGTCTGGTTCTGGAAGGGCATGGACAAGCCCGAGGTAGAAGCCCATACCCACCCCTTCGATGAAGTCATCACCTTCTTCGGCTCCAACCCCGACGACCCGCAGGACCTCTGCGGCGAGGTCGAGATATGGCTGGAGGACGAGAAGTTCACACTGACCAAGAGTTGCCTCATCTTCGTGCCCAAGGGAATGAAGCACTGCCCGCTGCACATCAAAAGGGTGGACAGGCCCATCTTCCACTTCACCGCGGGGACAGGCAGCACCTACAAATAAAACCGGGAAGGGACAAAAAAATTGTTACTGCAGGGGAAGGTGGCCGTTATCACCGGCTCGACTTCGGGCATCGGACGGGCGGGGGCTATCGCCTTTGCCCGCGAAGGCGCCGCCGTCGTTATCAGCGGCCGCAATAAGGAGCGGGGCGGGGAGGTGGTGGAGCTGATAAAGCAGCAGGGCGGCCGGGCGCGCTTCGTCGCCGCCGACATGCTGGAACTAGGAGACATCGAACGGTTGGTTAAAGAGGCGGTGGACGCCTACGGGCGGCTGGATATCTTCTGGCACAACGCCGGCATCATGGGCCCCGACGACGTGGAAACTCTCAGCCCGGAGACCTACGATAAGATGATGACCACCCACCTCAAAGCCGCCGTCTTCGGCGTTAAGTCCGCCCTTCCCCAGATACGCAAAGCCGGCGGGGGCGCTATTCTCTTCACCAGCTCGGTGGCGGGGCTAAAGCAATCGGGCTTCTCGCTGACCTACTCCCTGGCCAAGAGCGGGCTGGTGATGCTCACCCGCAAACTGGCCGTAGACCTGGCTAAGGATAACATCAGGGTCAACTGCCTCTGCCCGGGGCGGGTGCAAACCGGGATGAGGCCCGAAATCTCCGAGGAGAGAGCCAAGGCGCTGGGCATCACGCCCGAGGAGTGGGAAAAGCGGGATAAAAAGCGCATACCCCTGGGGCGGTTCATCACCGAACAAGAGGTGGCCGACGCCGCCCTCTTCCTGGTCTCGGATAAGGCTTCGAGCATAACCGGTGTTGCCCTCCCTGTAGACGGGGGCTTCCTGGCCGTATAAATTATAGTTTTAGAAAGAGGCTTAAAATGGGAATTTTAGACAACAAGGTCGCCATCGTAACCGGCGGCGCCAACGGGCTGGGCAAAGCCTACTGCCTGAGAATGGCTCAGGAAGGCGCTAAAGTCGTGGTCGCCGATATCGCCGACAAGGAAGCACAGGCGGTCGTCGCCGAAATCAAGGCGGCGGGCGGCACCGCCATCGCCCTGAACGCCGATGTTACCTCCGAAGCCGCCACCCAGAAAATGGCTGAGGAAACGGTAAAGGCTTTCGGGCGCATCGACGCCCTGGTCAACAACGCCGGCTTCTACCACGGCATGTCGCGCAAGTCATTCGACGAAATTTCGCTGGCGGAATGGGACAAGATGTTCAACGTCAGCGCCAAGGGCACCTGGCTCTGCAGCCGGGCGGTATCCCCCCAGATGAAAAAACAGAACAAGGGCAAGATTATCAACGTCGCCTCCGAGGCGTGTTTTGCCGCCACCAAGGGACTGATTCACTATACGGCGGCCAAGAGCGCCGTCATCGGCATCACCCGCGTCCTGGCCGGCGAGCTGGGACAGTATAA
>DATKYX010000052.1:0-4344 GCA_035528255.1 Dehalococcoidales bacterium
ACCTTTCGGGACGACCAGGCGTTAATCATAAAGACCCCGCCCGGTCTGGTCGTCGTCTCGGGCTGCGCGCACCGCGGCATTATCAATACCCTCTACCACGCCCGGAACTTAAGCGGGGTGAAAAAGATAGATAGCGTTATCGGCGGTTGCCACCTGATGAACGCCGGCGAGGAACGGATATGGCGGACCGTAGCCACCCTCAAGGAGCTGGGGGTGGGGAGGCTGGCGGTCTGCCACTGTACGGGAATGGCGGCATCGGTCATAATGGCCCAGGAGTTCGGCGACCGCTTTCTCTTGAACAACGCGGGCACCGTGCTGGATTTATGATAAGGAGTTGTCTTTGAAGCTCTCGGTACAACTGGCGCCCAAAAACGAAAAGGGCTTACTACTGGCCAACCCGGTGATGACGGCCTCGGGGACCTTCGGCTGGGGCACCGAGTACGAGCACCTCTTTGACATTCAGAGGCTGGGGGCTATCGTCTGCAAGGGGACTACCCTTAAGCCCAGAGAGGGCAATCTCCAGCCGCGGCTGGCGGAGACGCCCTGCGGGGTGCTCAACGCCATCGGCTTGCAGAACATCGGCGTCGAAGCCGTCATCAGGGACAAGGCGCCCGTCTGGGCGGGGTGGCGGGTTCCCGTCATCGTCAACATCGTGGGCGAAACCGTCGAGGAGTACGCCGAACTGGCCCGGAAGCTGGACGGGGTGGGGGGAATCGGGGGCATCGAGGTCAACATCGGCTGCCCCAACATCAAGGCGGGGGGCGCCGAGTTCGGCGCTAAGCCCGATTCGGCGGCGGCAGTGACGGCGGCGGTTAAGAAGGCGACAACGCTGCCGGTAACGGTCAAGCTGACCCCCAACACGGGCGATATCGTCGGGGTGGCTAAAGCGGTGGCTGGAGCCGGCGCCGACGCTATATCCCTAATCAATACACCCAAGGGCATAGTCATCGACATATCGAAGCGCCGACCTTTGCTGGGTAATGTCAGCGGGGGCCTGTCGGGGCCGGCGATAAAGCCCATCGCCGTCTTTATGGTCTACGAGGTTGCCGGCGCCGTGAAGGTGCCCGTGGTGGGCATCGGCGGCATCGCCACCGCCGGCGACGCCCTGGAGTTTATCATGGCCGGAGCCAGCGCCGTCCAGGTGGGCACGGCCAACTTCACCAACCCCAAAGCCCCTCTCGAAGTATTGGAAGGCATCGAGGCTTTCATGGCTAAAGAGGGGGTTAAGGATATCTCCGAGCTTATCGGGGCGGCCAGAGGCTAGTAGTCCCGGCGCATTG
The DNA here is from genome assembly GCA_035528255.1 of Dehalococcoidales bacterium. Classification (GTDB taxonomy): domain Bacteria; phylum Chloroflexota; class Dehalococcoidia; order Dehalococcoidales; family BS750m-G39; genus E44-bin88. The sequence goes on from DATKYX010000052.1 coordinate 1,281, forward strand.
AGACAACGGGGAAAATAACGGACGAGACCACCAGCGCCGCTATAGCCAGCCCCACTATCGCCCACATAACCGCGCCGGGGAGAACCATCGGGAAGAGCGGCGCCTCCAGGACCGTGAACGAGCCTTCCAGGCCGTTAACGTCTACCGAGTAATCGCCGGCTTCATCACCGGCCGTGCTAAAGACCACCTGCTGGCTGCCGCCAGCCATGGTTATTTCCCTGGTTCCTGCTACCACCCCGTTTATCGTCAGGGTCAGGCTGTAGCTGCCTTCGAGCTCGCCGCTGTTGGTCACCAGGACGCTTACCGTTACCGTCTCGCCGATTTCGGCTTCCACAGGCGATACCGTCAGCTCGCCGGGGGTAAAGGCGGCGGGCAGCGGCGGGGGTTCGGGGGCAATGACGTTAAAGATGCTGAGGTGGTTAACCGGGGCGGTAACGATATGACCGGACACATCGACCACCGACGGTAACTCCAGCCATTGGGCGGCTTCATCGTCGTAGTAGGCCAGAAACAGCCCTTCCTCGGCCACCCTGTCGGGGATTTGGGAGGGGTCATAGCTGAAGCTGAGGTTGACCGGCCGGTCGAAGGTAGTCCCGTGGGGGCCCAGCTCGTAGGGCAGCCCGATAACACTGGCCTCGGGGGGCGGGGGCAGCGGCGTCTCATTGATAGCAATCTCCAGATCGTCAAGCATCTGGCCGTATTCGCCCCGGACGGCGGTGCCCACGGGGAAAACGAGGTGAAGCCTGTTATCGGCGGAGGCAATCTCTTCGGGGAAAAAGTGGGCCACGACCTCCGCGTTGTCATTTATCTGTACGTATGCCGGATTCCCATTGCCGATCAGGTTTCCGCTCCAACCGACGAAGTAATAGCCGTCGGCGGGCGAGGCGAAAAGGCGGACTCTCTCACCCACCTCCGCAGTGCGGACGACAGGATAGGTATCGGGCATTTGCCTGGCCACCTCGACCTCGCCGGTGCCGTGAGAGCTAACGTCGACAGTGATGGTCTTGGTCACCGGAGGCGGCACGCCACCGCCCCCACAGGGGCAGCCCTTAACCGGGCCGGCGGCCAGGAACAGCGCCAGCACGGGCAGCATTAACGCCAGGATTAACCAGGGCAGGGCGACTTTGAGCAGCTTGGCTTGCATATAGTTATATTTTACACCGTCGCGCGTTGAGGATTCAAATTGGCTTGGTATTGCATCTTCCTATGCGCACGCAGGCACTCTTGCAATTCGGGGGTATTGACAAAGGGAAAGATAGATGTTAATTTTTTGCCGACTGGGAGACCGAATGGCCGTATAGCGCTCACTCGCGCGGTGTCGGTTCGGTAGAGGGAGGATTAAAATGTTACTGAAAGTCTTTATCGGCATCGCCCTGATTACTCTGGTTGCGGTACCGCTGGCGGCTTGCCAGGGACCCCAACCGGCACCGGCACCAGGGGAGCCAGAGGGGCCGGAAACCATTACCTTCCCCGATGAAAACCTGGATACCGCCATAAGGGATGCCCTCGGCAAGACGGCGGGCGAGGAGATAACAGTCGCTGAACTGGCTACCCTTACCACGCTGGCGGCCGAGAGTAGCGATATTGCCGACCTCTCCGGCCTGGAATACTGCACCGGCCTGACTGAGCTCTGGCTTATGCTGAACCAGATAAGCGACATCACGCCCCTTTCTAACCTCACCAGCCTGACTGACCTCTACCTGGGCAATAACCGGATAAGCGACACCTCCCCGGTTGAAAACCTTACCAATCTGACCTTGCTCGACCTTAGCCGGAACCAGATAAGCGACCTCTCCTCCCTTTCCAACCTCACCGGCCTGACCGATCTCTGGCTTCACGGGAACCAGATAAGCGACCTTTCCCCGGTTCAAAACCTCACCGGTCTGATTGAACTCAGCCTTATGGCGAACCAGATAAGCGACATCACGCCCCTTTCCAACCTCACCAGCCTGGATACGCTCTTCCTTGACGGGAACCAGATAAGCGATATCTCTGCACTTCAAAACCTCACCAGTCTGACGATACTCTACCTCGACGGTAACCTGATAAGCGACATTTCCTCCCTTTCCAACCTCACCAATCTTTTTGTACTCAGTCTTACCGAGAACCGGATAAGCGACATCTCGCCACTGGTGGAGAACAGCGGACTGGGCACAGGCGATGCGGTAAGTCTTTTTGGCAACAACCTGGATCTGGGGGACGGCTCGGCAGACATGGAGAATATTAGAGCCTTAGAGGACAGGGGCGTAGCCGTTAGCGTCGAATAGTGAGCGAAATTTGGGGGTATTGACAAAAGGCAAGATAAGGGGGGAGTAAAATGTTACTGAAAGTCTTTATCTTTATCGCCCTGATTCTTCTGGTTGTGGCACCAGTTGTTGGTTGTGGTGGGGAACAAGGACCAGAGGGACCAAAGGGACCAGAGGGGCCAGCGGGACCGGAGGGGCCAGCAGGACCGGAGGGGCCAGCGGGGCCGAGCATGATTGTAGCCATGGGCATTGTCGATGCGGATGGCACTCTCTTAGAGGCATATAACATTGACTGGGTCATGCCAGAAAGTGGGCGACGTTGGGTGATTCAACTCACAGGTATTTATTATACAGAATGGGATTATGTAACGATCATTACCCCAGCTTATGATGGAGTCGCCACCTATGATAGTTACGACGGCTTGCTGCTTGTAGAAACATACGATTTTGATGGCGTTCCAACCAGGTATGGTTTTTCCTTCGTTGTTCTTGCCGTACCTTAGCTACTTGTGCCGATTTATAATGCCTTTTGTGAAATCCGTAGTTGCCCCCAGTTTGCTTCCCACGCCCGCTCTCAGGTATAATTTAGTGTGGGAGTGATTATATCCCTCTAGAAGCGACAATTTCAGCTGCGACAGAATTAATATGTCCGCAGTGAATATCTTTCAGGAGGCTTAATAGTAGTGGAAAAGGATAATTTTGCCCAATTCAGCGGCTCGGAGGATTACGTTACCTCAGAACCGTTACGCAACGCGGTTAACGTGTCTATCGCCCTGGGGCGGCCTTTACTCATCAGGGGGGAGGCGGGGACGGGAAAG
>DATKYX010000053.1:0-4190 GCA_035528255.1 Dehalococcoidales bacterium
CCCGGCATCTTTTGCGCCAGGCAGCGGTTGCCCCGGCCGTCGGCGCAAATCGGGCACTTGTTGCAGGGCATAACCGCGGGAATAATCACCTCTTTGCCGACCCACTTGGAGTCGCCGGCGATTACGGTGCCGCTGATTTCGTGCCCCAGCGTCAGCGGCGGTTTACATACCGTGGGCACGCCGTCGTAGAAATAGCCCAGGTCGGTATGACAGACGCCGCAGCCGGCAATCTCCACCAGCACTTCGCCGGGCTTGAGTTCGGGGACATCGATGCTGGTCTTGGCCAGCTTGCCCCCTTCTACCATCTGCCAGGTCTGAATTTTATCCGGTATTTTCGCCATTCTAATTTATCTCCTCCCTCTACGAATAATAAAATACGAGGGGCGAAACTCAACCATTATCTTCGAGCTCTCACCTCCTCGCTAGAGACTCTAACAGCCTTAAAAAACGGGGAAATACAACAAGTTAGTTTATCGTCTGAGACCGCCTCATGTCAACAATAGAAGGGGAACGCCCTCACACGCCGTGGCTGAGACGGGCCACTAGGCGCATGGGCAGCCTTTTCTCCACCATACGGGCCTGGGTGGCGGTGACATCGTAAGCGACGCGGTAGAGCCAGAACTTCTTCTTATCGCTGTCGTAGATGGCGTAGCTGGCTCTGGGATCGCCGTCCCGCGGCTGCCCCACCGCCCCCGGGTTGACAATCAGCCGCGCCTTATCCGGCACCAGTGCCTTCTCCGGGTTAAACTGGCGGAAGGAACAGAAGCCCCCCTCGTCGTAGCTAAAGGCGGCGGGCACATGGGTATGCGCCAGCAGGCAAAACTGGGTCTTGAAGTAGGCGAAGTTCTCCCTGGCGCCGCTGATGGAAAGCACGTACTCCCAGATAGGCTCCCGGGGGCTGCCGTGCACCAGCGTGCAATCTTCCTTGTTGATAACCCGCGGCAGGCTCTTGATGTAGCTCACATCCCGCGAGGTCAACTGCTCCGCCGTCCACTCCGAAACGGCCACGGCGTCGGGGTTAAACTCGGTGGTATCTATCTGCCCCGCCGCCGCCAGGTCGTGATTTCCGGCCACGCAGATATGATTAGTACGGCGCAAAAGCTCGATGCAATCATGCGGGTCGGGGCCGTAACCCACGATATCCCCCAAACACCATATCTCCTCCACATCCCCCCGCTCCTTAACATCGACCAGTACCGCCGTAAGAGCCTCCAGATTGGCGTGAATATCAGCAATAATGGCGCAACGCATATACAAACACTAATATACCAGTTTTTTTACGTTATGACCAGAGCCACAGGTTAGCCCAGAGCGGGAACTCCAGGGTTACCGTTGTCCCCTTGCCCGGCTCCGATTGCAGGCTCAGCTTACCCCCGATGAGCTGGGCGCGCTCCCGCATACCGGTCAGCCCCAGCTTGCCGGCCACGGTCAGGTCGTCCATCTTTCCCGGCATCTCGAAGCCCTTGCCCTCGTCCTCGACGGTCAAAACGGCCTTGTCGTCGCCGAATTTCAGCGTGACCCGCGCCTTGGTCGCCCCCGAGTGCTTCCAGACATTCCTTAACGCCTCCTGGGCGATACGGAATACCACCAGCTCTATCTCAGGCAGGAGACGGCGCACCGAACCCAGCACCTTCATCTCCACCGCTATGACGAAGTGCCTGGTCAGGTCAGCGGCCAGCCACTCCAGCGCCGGAATCAGCCCCAGGTCGTCCAGCACCGACGGCCTCAGGTCCTGGCTGAAACGGTGCACCCCGTCCAGTATCTCTTTGGTTTTCAGCCGCAGCTCGTCCAGGAGCGCGCTACTCTCCGGCGACAGCTTATCGGCGCCGGCCATAAGCTCATCCACCTGGCGCAGGATGATTACCAGGTCCTGGGCGGTCTCGTCGTGAAGCTCGCGGGCGATACGCCGCCGCTCCTCCTCCTGGGCGCGGGTAATCTCCTGCAGATGATTGCGCAGCCCCTTCTCGGCGTTCTCTCTCTCGGTGACGTCCTCCAGGGTCTCTATCGCCCCGATGATTTCGCCGCTTTCATTCTTTATGGGGCTGGCCGTAAAATGAAGCCACCGACCGCTCCCCCCGAGAATCGGGAACCAGTCCTCGGCTTCATAAGCGCCCTCGATTAGGCTGGACTTCTTGTATTTACCCCGATAGTGGGCGGCTATCCTGGTCGGCGTAGCCCCGTCCACAATCAGGTCGGCCATAACCGGCCTCCGGGCGGCGTAAAACGCCCGCCACTGCTCGCTCGTCCCGATTATCTTCCCCTTCTTCACCGCCGAAAGGGCTTCCAGCGCCGTGTTCCAGTGAGTAACCCGGTGCTGCTTGTCGAGCACAAAGGCCGGTATGGAAGAGCCGTCGATAATCTTGGTCAGCATCCCCTCCGCGCTCTTGCGCCGGGCGATGTCGCGGCGGTGGAAGTAGAACCAGAGGTTGACCAGCCCGCCGATGACGATAACCCCCCCGCTCTCGAAGAGGGCGTCGGTCGGAGCCGAGGAAAGCCAGATAGCACGGGGCAGCATGATAGCCAGCGCCACCCCCAGGCTGACCAGCCCCGCCTTCAACCCGAAGACAAGGCCCACGTAGCTTATGGGCAGCAGCAGCAGGACGCGCTCCACGGCGTGACGGGTAAGCCCCAGTGAAGAAAGCAGGGAAGATGATTCCGTGCCCAGTATCTGCTGCGGGTAGTGCAACACCACGCCCAGGGCAAACATGCCCACCACCAGCCAGAAATGGCGGTTAGTCATAAGCTTTGACACCCGGCCTGATAGCGGCGAAGGCATATAGACGGCACCCCCAACTAGTTCAAGCGAAGGTCAGGGCAGGTCCTCCAGGGTCAGCCAGCCTTTTCGCAACGCGTACAAAACCGCTTCCGTCCGCGAAGCCACCCCCAGCTTATTAAAGATGTTCCCCAGGTGCACCTGCACCGTGCGCGGGCTCAAGAAAAGCTGCTGGGCGATATCCTTATTGCTCACGCCGGTGGCGGCTAACCTCAACACCTCCATCTCGCGCTCGCTCAGAGGCTCGATGGCCGGCTTCTCGCTGCTCTTGGGGGAAACCAGGCGGTCCACCACCCGGCGCGCCACTACGGGGTGCAAAACCGACTCGCCGGCATACACCGCCCTGATGGCGTCGATAAGCTCGCGCACCTTCACCCCTTTGAGCAAATACCCCGCCGCCCCCGCCTCCAGGAGGGCAAAGATATACTGGTCGTTATCATAGGCGGTTAGTATCAGCACGGCTATGGAAGGATAAAGCTTCTTTATCTGCTTGGTGGCTTCCACTCCGTTGAGCTTGGGCATGGCGATATCCATCACCACCACGTCCGGCTTAAGCTCCCTGGCCAGCCTGACCGCCTCTTCGCCGTCGCCGGCCTCCCCCACCACCTCCATATCCGGCTCGCGCCGCAAAAACTCGCGGGTGCCCTCACGCACCATCACGTGGTCCTCGGCGAGCAAAACCTTAATCTTATCCATATCCCTACCCCGGTTCGCTTCCACCGCCATTATAAACCACCTTACCCCCCACTTCAATAAAGGTGAATAGTAGAAATGGCTTATTAAAAAAGCCCCCGGATTAAGCATTTACGGCAGCCCAAAATAAGCCCACCAACCGATGGCAGACAAGGGGAGATGGGATAAGCTTAAAGAGGCTAAGAGATAAACCGGGAAGGAGACAAGAAAATGAAGACGAAGACGATAAAGGGAAAGGTTGTAGCCAAACCGACCACAGGTGAAGAGCTGATTGTCGTAGCTCCACAAGAAATCGAAGACCACCTCAAGTGGGGCGAGGCTCTCTACAACGCCGCCCACTACGAGGAAGCTCTAGCCGAGTTCGAAGCTGTACTAAGGACGGCCCCCGGCAGCATAGAGACCCGTATCTTGACACGGAAGACGAAAGAAGCTATCGCCAGGCCCGAGGTCGAACCAGCGGTCGAAGAGGCAGCCGTCGCCGAAGCGGTCAAACCCAAGGAATGCGTCTGGATGAAGCTCGGCATGGTCTCCCACCGCCTCTGCACCAACGAGTTCGACTGCCTCACCTGCGAATTCGACCAGGAGATGCAGGAGAAGATGGCTAAAGGGGACGCTGCGGAGCTCGACGCCGCCCTGGGGATATTCAAAGAGCTACCGGGCAGCCAGAGAGTCTGCCGCTTCGCCCTCAAGGGCAACATCTCCTACAGGCTCTGCACCCGCCTCT
>DATKYX010000054.1:0-3203 GCA_035528255.1 Dehalococcoidales bacterium
ACTTTCACCTGTGTCAGGTAAACCTCCCTAATAGGGAAGCCCCCGGGAAATCAACTACCGGGGGCTTCCCGCATCCTGTGAAGGGAGTTCTTAAAAGCATATGATCCGCTAGAGGGCGGTTTATATGGCGGGTTTTAATTCCCCGCGTGTTTATCTTTACCTCCTTAGATGGAAGGCCCCGGTATCGACTGCCGGGGCCTCTCCGCATCCTGACTATTGATAGATAAAATGAGTGTTAAGGAGCATTTTAAGTTGAAAAATAAACAACCGGCGCCTCTTAAGGGCAGGCAAGAGCCAAGAAAAAAGAATCAGGGGAAACGAGGCAATTTCAGATTAGGCAAAAGCAAATTAGATGGGCAGGATAGGATGGGTTATTAAAAAATAAAAGGGGGGATACTAAAATGGCTTGGACAGAACCGATAACATGGGTACCACTCATAGTAGTTTCAGCTAACAACCTTAACGAGCAAATACGGGACAACACTTCATATCTGAAAGAAGAAATTGACGCTCTTAAAAGCACGATCAATAATTTGGTGGGGCTGTTGTTTAAGTGGAAGCCCACAACTTCAGATAGCCTTTCAATCCCCAACAGAACCTCTAGCGTGGCTTGGACGAATCTAGACCTGACCTCTGTCACTTCCGAGGCTGCGGAATGGGTGATTTTACTATTATCCCTTGTTGCCGATAGTGTAGGAGCAGGCGGTTATGCCTTGCTTGGTGTCCGAAAAGACGGCGAAACGCCTACTGATTATCCCTTTATCGTTTTGAGCGAAGCCCTGGGGCATACAGGGGGGGTTACTTCTACGCAATGCGCCGTTGTACCTTGTGCTATGGCAGCCGGCCAGGTTATCGAATATCAGCTTTATATAACTGGGACTATACAAGTAGATGCCAAGATTAAAGTCCTGGGTTATATAGAGAAGGGGGTTTAATATGCCTATCTGGTTTATATTTTTACTGGCCTTTTACCTGGGAGTTATGACCGGGGTAGTATGGGAATGGGTTAAGAAGCCCCCTGTCGGGGCTTGAGAGCCAAATTTAGGGGGGTATAGCAGGGCAAGCTATAGTAGGCTCCCTAGAAGCCCCCAGAAGTGGCTTAGTCTAACGCTAAAGGCGAAAAGTTGGCATTAATTTGCTAACCATTTTGCTAACCAACCAAAAGAGACGCAAAGATACTAGACGGGATGCCACGCCTAAAGAGGCTTTTGGCCCACCAACACAACGACACTACTTTACACACAAACGCACCCTTTGATATAATCCCCTTGTGGCTCATAACCCAAAGGTCGCAGGTTCGAATCCTGCCCCCGCTACCAAAGAATTTTTTAGAGCATCGCGAGAAAGCGGTGCCTTTTTTGTTGTAAAATATAACTAAACGATAATCAAAGGAGGATAGAAAACTTGGAAGAGAAAATAACCTATTTCGAGACGGCGGGGTTGGAGAATACCGGGGAAACGCTGCGCCTGGCGGCCGAGCGGGCCAAGGCTCGGGGCATTAAAAAAATCGTCATCGCCTCGACGACGGGAAAGACCGCCCGCCTGGCCGCAGAGCGTTTTGCCGGCAGCGGCATTAAGATGGTGGTCGTGCCTCATCAATACGGCTTTATCGGCAGACAGAGGTTCCCCGCGGCGCTGGTCTCCGAGCTGGAGCAGAAAGGGCACCGCGTTCACTTCGGCACCATGTTGTTCCACACCGACGGCCTTTACGGCACGACAACGCCCACTATCATGGCCATCCTGCTGCGCACAATATGCCAGGGAATGAAGGTGGCTGTCGAGATAATCCTGATGGCGACCGACGGGGGGTGTATCGCCGCCGGGGAAAAGGTAATCGCCGTGACCGGCACCGGCCGCGGCGCCGACACCGCCTTGGTGGCTACGGCAGCCGGCTCCACCAAGCTCCACGAGCTCCACATCACCGAGATTATCTGCAAGCCGCTGGAAACAAAGTCCTGGCCCGCCGGAGAGAGACCCCCCTTAAGACCCGAACCGGAAAGCTAGCCGGACGGTCGTACCATCTCCGGACACAGGGGCTTTAACAAAAGTTAACAAACGGAGGAGGCAAACAAAATGGCCGAGAAGGGTGACAGGGTATCCGGGGGCGGGGCGGGCAGGAAGCTGAGGCGGCAGTTCATTACCGGCATCCTCATCAGCATACCCCTCGGCGCCAGCATCATCATATTGATCTGGGTATTTAATACCGTCGATAACCTGCTGCAGCCGCTAATCACCTATATCTGGGGGCACAACATTCCGGGGGTGGGCTTCGGCGTGACCGTGGTGCTGATTTACCTGGTCGGCGTTATCGCCAGCAACATACTGGGGAAGAGGCTGATTCGCTATGGCGAGTCTCTTATCGGCCGGGTGCCCATATTCCGGCAGCTCTACTCTACCATCAAGCACATTGTGGACAGTTTCTCCGCCCCGGAGAAGACCAGTTTCCTGCAGGTAGTCCTGGTGGAGTTTCCGCGAAAAGGCATGAGGGCAATAGGCTTCGTGACCAACGAGTTTACCGATAAGTCGGGGCAAAAGCTGGTTAATGTCCTGATACCCAATTCCCCCAACCCGATGAGCGGCTTCATGGAGATAGTCAAGGAGGAGGAAGTGGTCCGAACCAAGATATCGGTGGACCAGGCCCTCCAGATGATAGTCTCGGCGGGCAGGATGACCCCCGACGGGGTGAACGATGCGGTGGCGGTGGAATGAGGGGAAGCTAACTAAAACCAAAGTTTTGCGTTATATAAGACAAACGGGGTATAACGAAAAAGATGGAGGTGCGAGATGAAGAAGGGGCTTTTGTGCGTAATAAGCGCCCTGATGATAATGGTGGTGGTGGGGCTGGGGGCCTGTTCCCAGGCGGCGGGCGGCGAGCTGATACAGTCGGATGAGCCGCGGGATATGGCGCCGCAGGTGAGCGCCCCCGACCTGAAGGCTCTGGTCGATGGCAACAGCGCCTTCGCCTTCGACCTCTACCGGCAGCTCAAAGACGAGGAGGGCAACCTCTTTTACTCGCCCTACAGCATCTCGCTGGCTTTGGCCATGACCTACAGCGGCGCCCGCACTGAAACCGAGGCGCAGATGGCCGACGCCATGCGTTTTACCCTTCCCCAGAATCGGCTGCACCCGGCCTTCAACGCGCTGGCTCTGGAGCTGGACAGCCGCGGCCAGGGCGCTCAGGGTAAAGACGGCGAGGGCTTCCG
>DATKYX010000055.1:0-3271 GCA_035528255.1 Dehalococcoidales bacterium
TCACCACGCATTTCCGTTGACTCTGCCATTAAGGGGGTATCTCCTTATAATCTGGCGGCTAACGCTTCAGCAGCCCCACCACCCCATCCAGTATCCTGTCGGCCACCTCCCGCTTGCTCATCAGGGGCAGCTCTTCCACCCCACCCTTCTTGTCGATGATGATTACTTTATTGGTATCAACGCCGAAGCCGCTGTCGGCGGCGGTAATATCGTTGGCGACGATGAGGTCAAGCTTTTTCTTGGCCAGCTTCTTCTTGGCGTTGGCGATGATGTCCTTGCTCTCGGCGGCGAAGCCGACTCTAATAAAATCGCCCTTGACCTCGGCCAGAATATCCGGCGTCCTCACCAGCTCCAGCTCCAGGCCGGGCTTATCCTTCTTAATCTTATCCCTGGCTGTGGTCCTGGGCTGGTAATCGCTCACCGCCGCCGCCATAATCAGGGCGTCGGCTCCTTTTACCGCCTTGACTACCGCCTTTTGCATCTCTATGGTAGTCTTCACCGCGATGACATCAACCCCCGCCGGCTGAGGCAGCGAGGTGGGCGCGGTGATTAATTTAACCTCGGCCCCCCGGTCGCGGGCGGCTTCGGCGATGGCGTAGCCCATCTTCCCCGATGACGGATTACCGATGTGGCGCACCGGGTCGATAGGCTCACGGGTGCCCCCCGCCGTCACCACCAGCTTCTTACCCGCCAGGTCGCCCCTCCGCCCCAATACCTGCTTGATGGTGCCCACAATCTTATCGGTATCGGCTAACCTACCCGGCCCCACCCCACCCGAAGCCAGGCGGCCATATTCAGGCTCGATGATGATGAAGCCGCGGGCTTTCAGCTTGGCCAGGTTCTCCTGGGTGATGGGATTCAGGTACATGTTGGCATGCATGGCCGGCGCCAGGATAATGGGGGCTTTGGTCGCCAGCACGATTAAGGATGGCATTTCGTCGGCGATGCCCGCCGCCAGCTTGGCAATCAGGGAAGCGGTAGCGGGGGCGATAACCACCAGGTCGGCGGCCTCACCGAGGGCGACGTGCTTAATAGTGCGCTCGGAGTCGGGTTCGAACATGTCGGTAACCACCCCCCGCCCGGTAATGCTGCTCAGGGTAAGCGGGGCGATAAACCAGGTGGCGGCTTCGGTCATAACCACCTCCACCTTGGCCCCCTCCTTGGTCAGGCGGCTGGCGATATCCGCCGCCTTATAGGCAGCGATGCTGCCGGTTATGCCCAGCACTATGGTCTTGTCGGCTAGCATTAGTTTCCCCTTATTCAGGCTTTATTCATCTCGTAGATGAGCCTCAGTCCAATCAGGGTCAGGTCGGGGTTGACCACGTCGATGGTATCCGTCACCTTGGCGATAAGCTCGCCGTAGCCCCCCGTAGCCACCACCTTAACCTTGGCCCCCAGCTCCTTGTGGATGCGCTCCAGCATTCCCTCCACCAGCGAGGCGTAGCCGTAGATAATCCCCGACTGTATGGCCGTCACCGTGTTAGAGCCGATAACGTGCTTGGGTTGCGCCAGCTCCACGCGGGGCAACTGCGCCGTCCGCGTGAAGAGCGCCTCGGCGGCGGTGGCGATACCGGTGGCGATAATGCCGCCGGTGTAGTCTCCCTCTTTGGAAACAATACCGAAGGTGGTGGCGGTGCCCAGGTCGATAACGATTACGGGCCCCCCGTAGAGTTTATGGGCGGCGGCAGCATCGGCGATTCTGTCGGCGCCGACTTCGCGGGGATTATCCATGCGGATACTCACCCCCGTCTTGACCCCCGCCCCCACCACCAGCGGTTTTATGTGAAAATAGCGCTCGAAAAGCTCCTCAAAAGTAGATATCAGCGGCGGCACCACGCTGCACATCGCCGCTGCCTTAATGTCGGTGGTCTCCAGCTCCTGCTGGCGCAGCAGGTTAAAGAGCAACGCCGCGTACTCGTCGGCCATGCGGTGAACGCCCGTGGCCATGTGCCAGGTGGCGCGCAGCTTATCCCCCTCGAAAACGCCGAGCTTGGTGCTGGTGTTGCCTATATCAACCGCTAACAGCATGCTAGTCAGCCTCTTCGGTATGTTCGGTACGGCGGCTGGCTTTCAACCGCTTGATAACCACGGGCAACTCGGGCAGCAGGTCGGAGGCTATCATGCCGGCGTCGCCCAGCCTCTCTTTAACCGCCTCCCCGGCCATACCGTGGATATAGACGCCCGCGGCGGCGGCGTCGAAAGGGTTCAAACCCTGCGCCACCAGCCCGGCGATAGCCCCGGCCAGGACGTCCCCCGTCCCCGCCGTTGCCAGTCCGGCATTAGCCACATGGCTTATCTGCGACCTCCCGTCGGGGGCGGCGATAACGGTATGCGCCCCTTTAAGGACGACGGTCTTGTGCCACTCCGCGGCCATCTTCCGGGTCAGCTCCAGTCGGTCGAGCTGCACCTCGTCCACCGTCATCCCCGTCAGCCTGGCCATCTCCCCCGGGTGGGGCGTAAGGACAGCGTCCTCAGGCATCAGGTTCCACCACTCCGGCACGCCCGCCAGGGCGTTCAGGCCGTCGGCGTCGAGAACTATAGAGGGCAACTTGGGCTTGGCGGTCTTGGCTTTAGGGTGGGTAAGCAGGATAGAGCGGACGAACTTAACCACCGCCTGGCTCTGCCCCATGCCGCAGCCCATGAGCAGCACGTTATACTTGTCGAACTGGCGGAAGAGCACCTTGATAGCCTCAGGGGCAATGACCCAGGGTCGGAACTCGGGTAAAGGCAGATAGGTCGTCTCGGTCAACTTGGTGGCTAAAATAGACTGCAAACGCCCGCCGGCGGCCAGCGTCACCAGGCCCGCGCCGACTCTCATGGCGCCGTTACAGGCCAAGTAAGGCGCGCCGATATAGTTGATGGAGCCGGCCAGCACCAGCACCTTGCCGAAATTGCCCTTGTTGGCCTGCGGCGAGCGCTCGGGCAGTACCGTTTTCACCCACTCGTCGGCGAGGTACTCCGGGCTGGCTTTCTCCTCCACGAATCCGGGCAGCCCGATATCTACCACGCTGATTTCCCCCACCCTCTCGGCTCCGGGGAACTTAAACAGCCCCGGCTTGGGAAAAGCCAGCGTGATGGTATTATCTACATAGAGGCACCCCGGGTCGGCTTCGCCCGTGTCGGCGTTAAGCCCCGAGGGTATATCCAGGGCGACGATTTTCAAATTGGGGCGCCTAATCTTGGCGCGCCTCACCCTGTCCAGTACCATCAGCAACAAACCGGAAAAGGGTCGGGTGGCGCCGATGCCGAAGAGGGCGTCGATAACGGTATC
>DATKYX010000056.1:0-3178 GCA_035528255.1 Dehalococcoidales bacterium
GCTTAAAGGCCTGCTCCCCCGATATCTCTTTCTTGCCGCCGGCTTTTTCCATAATCACGTCCAGCAATTCCAGACCCGTGGTCAATGTCTCGCCGAACCTGGCTTCCTCGCTCTCGACGACCTGCTGGATAAACTCCCGCCGCTGCTTTAGCTCCGGGTAAACATGCTTCATAAGCTCGATAGTGGCTTCGGTCATCTTGTCGATAAAGGGCTTGTCCAGCCCCAGCCTGCGCCCGAAAAGCGAAGTGCGGCGCAAAAGCCGCCGCAGCACATAGCCCCGCCCCTCATTGCTGGGAATGACCCCGTCGGCGATAAGGAAGGCGATGCCCCGACTGTGCTCGGCGACCACCCTGATGGCGTTATCATTTTTATCATTAGAGCCATAGTTTTTGCCCGAAAGCTCGGCGATGCGCTTTATCAAAGGCGCAAAGAGGTCGGTCTGATATACCGATGGCTTATGATTGACCGCCGCCGCCGTCCTCTCCAACCCCATTCCGGTGTCGATATTGGGCTTGGGCAGGGGTTTGCGGTTACAATCTTTATCCTGGTTATACTGGGTAAAGACCAGGTTCCAGATTTCGGAAAAGCGCCCGCAGGCGCAGTTGGGCTTGCAGTCGGGCTTACCGCAGCCGACATCCTCGCCAAAATCGTAGTGAATCTCGCTGCAGGGCCCGCAGGGCCCCGTGTCTCCCGCCGGCCCCCAGTAGTTGTCCTCCTCCCCAAACCTCAGGATTCTCTCCTCGGGCACGCCCACCTCCCGCCAGTAGCCGAAGGCCTCCTCGTCGTCGAGGAAAATCGTTACCCAGAGCCTTTCCTCGGGCAGCTTTAAGCGCTGCGTGACGAACTCCCACGCCCAGGCGATGGCTTCCTTTTTGAAGTAGTCGCCGACGCTGAAGTTGCCCAGCATCTCGAAAAAGGTAAGGTGGGTGGAATCGCCCACCGCCTCGATATCAGTGGTGCGGAAGCACTTCTGGCAGGAAGTTAAGCGCGGGCCGGGCGGCTTTGCCTCCCCCAGGAAATAGGGCTTGAACTGCACCATGCCCGCCGTGGTCAAGAGCAGAGTCGGATCGTCCTTGGGTATCAAAGAGGAACTGGGGATAATCTTATGCTCTTTTTCCCTGAAAAAGTCTAAAAAGGCTTGGCGGACTTGGTCGCTGGTCATCATTTCATACGATTTTAGTTTAACGCGCTCTGGCTGTCAACGAATTAGTGCCGCTGGGCGCAAAGCTCGGCAATAAGCAGGTTGAGCGCCAGCCCCCCCTCGAATTTCCCCCGCTTGATATAGAGGTCGGTCTGGAGGAGCTTTTTATAGACCTGCTTCAAGCGTTCCAGTTGGTGGCGCTGCGCCTGCTCCAGCGTCTTGCGCAAAGGAAAGGGCGCCAGTCCCAGCTTGCCCTGAATCTCTATATCGGACTTTCCCTGCCGCCTCATCTCCTTGGCAAGGACGATGAGCCTGACCTGCCGCGTCAGCATGGTCAGCAGGTAGGACGGGGAAGCCCCCCTGTCCAGTAACTGCTCCAATAATCGCTCGGCGACCCCCACCTTAAAGTCGAGAATGGCGTCAACCATGGCGAAGACGTTGGTCTCCTGCGCCGAGCTGACCACATTATTGATATCCTCCGCCTCGATGCGCCGCCCGCCGGCAAAGAGGGTCAGCTTGGTTATCTCGCCGGACATTATCCACAGGTTGCCCCCCACCAGCCTGGCCAGCATCTCCGCCGCCGGCGGGGATATTTTAGCGCCCTGCGCCGAGACCTCTTTCTCTATCCACTGCCGCAGCTTGGGCTCCCTGAGCAAGGGAAAAGACCTCACCTCACCCCGGGACATAAGCAGTTTGAGCAGGGAGTTGGTGCTCTTTATCTTACCGTCCGTCAGCACCACGACCGTGCTCTCGGGTATGTTGCTCATGGCTTCGGCGAAAGACTTGGCGTCATTGCCCCCACCCCGCTCGGCCGTCTTCTTCGGGCGTCGCGGGCCGCCCCTGGCTTCAAAACGCCCCATAAGCCCCTGGATAACAACCAGGCGTTTTTCGGCCAGAAAGGGAACGGTCTCGCTGACGCTCTTCAGCTCGGCCACGGTCAGCTTCTGCCCATCGAAGACAGAGGTGTTGGTCGGCAGCATGGACGGGTCGCCCAGCCCCCGCTTTATCTCGCCGAGGTACTGGGTTATGGAAAAATCGTCTTCGCCGTGCAGTATATAGAGCAAAGCTCCCCCGTAATTTATCGGTCTTACCATTTTAGCACAGGCAAGTCCCAAAATCTCTATTGAATAATGCCCCTACTATGGAGTAAAATAGGTAAAACTTAATAAAACCCCTCCGGATGTCGTCCGGAGTCGAGAGGAGAATACCATGAACGAACGCCCCAGCGAACGACCCGAGGAACTGAAAAAACTATCCAGCATCGCCACCGACATGGGGTTCAACGCCGACCTGAGAACCAAAGCCATCGAGCAAATGGGCAACGCCACCTCACAGGAAGCCCTGCGCGCCCTCCTCGACCTGGCCGCCAACGACCAGCTCACCATCAAGGAAAGGGAACTCGCCCTCAAGCAAGCCCAGAAAATAATCAGGGCAAGCTCTTCGTCGTAGAGCCTGATTTTAGCCTAAGAAAGCAGCGGGTTACCGATGACCATTGAAATCGGCATCATCGGGCTGGCACAGAGCGGCAAGACCACCATCTTTAACGCCCTCACCGGCGGCAAATCGGATATCAGGAGTCTCGCCCCGCATATCGGCATAGCCAAAGTGCCCGAACCGCGTTTGCAGGTCCTGTCCGACATGCTCCACCCCAAGAAGGTCGTCCCCGCCGAGGTAAGCTATATCGATATCGGCGCCTCGGTCAAGGACCTGGGCGGCGGCAAAGGGGTAGGCGGGCAAATCCTTAACCAGCTCAGCTGTGCCGACGCCCTTATTGATGTCGTCCGTTCTTTCGCCGACGAAACCGTCCCCCACATCGAAGGCAGCCTGGACATAGCCAGAGACATCGCCACAGATAATTTGGAGCTTACCCTCCACGACCTGGGCATTATCAGCCGTCGCCTGGAGAAAATCGAGGAATCATTGAAGGGAGCCAAGCCCGCCGAGCGCCAGTGCCTGCTGCCGGAGCAAAATCTGCTGACCCGCCTTAAGGCAGGCCTGGAAAAAGAGGTGCCCATCCGCGAGATGGGGTTAAGCGCC
>DATKYX010000057.1:0-2811 GCA_035528255.1 Dehalococcoidales bacterium
GATAACGTCTTGCTTGGTCTTCTTACCCTGGAACTTACCCTGAATCATCTGGTCGGAGGTGGATATGGAAAGGTTCAGGTGTTTTATCCCGGGCACCCTCTCGAAAGCCAGCTCCACATCGTCGACGATGGCTCTTATCCAGCCTCCCAGGCGGATAGGCTTCAATTTTAGCCAGGCGGGAGTCCCCGCCTCCACCTCCATCTCGGCCAGCTCCAGGTTGGCATTAAGGTAGCGGTACTCGTGCCTGGTGGTGGGGAAGCCGAACTCGGACTGAAAAACCCCGATTTCATTGAGGTAGAGATTGGTCATCGTCTTTTCCAGCTTGGAAAGCCCGAGCCTGGCGGTCTGTACCCCGTCGCGGTTAGTTACATCAAGTAAGTAAATTTTAGGCATAAACTCCTCCTTTGGGAACTATAATTTTAACATAAATCAGCTGCAACTGGCAAGGATTTCAGCCCCTTCCCCGGGGGCATAAGGGCATATTTTATGTTACAATGTCCTTAAAAATTAGTGGTTCGGCTAAACGATGAGTTCTCTACGAAGACTGCTATGGGCCATATACGCCTTCATCATCATCGTAGCCATCGGTGTCATCGGCTACATGATTATCGAGGGCTGGTCGTTCCTCGACTCTGTTTACATGACCGTCACCACCATCACCACGGTGGGCTTTAGCGAGGTCCACCCTTTAAGCGAAGCCGGGCGCATTTTCAGCATCTTCCTCATTATCGGCGGCGTCGGCGGCGCTCTCTACATCCTGACCACTATCATGGGCTATCTACTGGAGGGACAGTTCGGTATCACCATGGGGAGGCGACGAATGAAGAACAAGATTGCCAGGCTGAAGAAACACTTTATCCTCTGCGGCTACGGGAGAGTGGGGGAGGAGATAGCCCTCACCTTCAGCGAAGAGGGGGTACCCTTTGTCGTCATCAGCAATAACGAGGAGCACGTGGCCAGGGCGGAGAAGGAAGGCTATCTGGCTTTATTCGGCGACGCCACCAGCGACGACGTGCTGGTGGAAGCCGGTATCGAGCGGGCTTACGGGCTGGTGTCGGCGGTGGGCAGCGATACCGATAACACCTTTATCACCCTTTCCGCCCGGGAAGCGCGCCCCGATTTGTTCATCGAAGCCCGCTGCTCCAACTCCGAATCCGAGGGCAAGCTGCGGCGGGCCGGCGCCGACCGCGTCATATCGCCCCACGCCATCGGCGGCCGCCGCATGGCGATGCTGGCCCTGCGACCGGCGGTGGTCGAATTTATCGACACCGTCACCTCCGGCCGCGGCCGTGAGCTGCACCTGGAAACGGTGGATATCATCAGCGACTCCACCCTCATCGGCCTGACCATGGCGCAGGCTAAAGATAAGGTCGGCATCACCGTCCTGGCCATGAGAAAGCAGGACGGCACGCTTATCCCCAATCCGCCGGACGAAAATACTATCGAGGAGGGGGACCGGCTCATTATCATCGGCACCAAACGGCACCTGGCGGCTCTGGAAAAAATCCTGACCGGGAAGAAAAGAGGCAAAAAATGAAAGTCGGCATTATCAACGTCACCGGATACACCGGCGTCGAGCTGGCCCGCCTGCTCCACCAGCACCCCTCCGTAGAGCTGGTCTCGGTCACGGGACGGAGCACGGCGGGGCAAAAGCTGGGCGATGTCTTCCCCCACCTGGCCGATATCGACCTGACCATAGAAGCCGAGCTGGGCAAGGTGGAACTGGCCTTCTCGGCCATGCCCCATAAGGACAGCGCCCAAGAGGTCATCCCCCTACTCAAAAAGGGCGTCAGGGTCGTCGATATCAGCGCCGATTTCAGGCTCAAAGACGCCTCGTTATACCAAAGCTGGTACGGCTTTAGCCACCCCGCCCCCCAACTGCTTGCCGAAGCCGTCTACGGGCTGCCCGAGCTGCACCGCGCCGAGATTGTATCGGCCAGGCTAGTGGCCAACCCCGGCTGCTACCCCACCAGCGCCATACTGGCGCTGGCGCCGGCGGTCAAGGCGAAACTAATCGGGGCGGACATTATCATCGACAGCAAGTCGGGCATCTCCGGCTCCGGGCGCAGCCTGAATTTGGGCAGCCACTACGCCGAGGCTAACGAAGACACCAGCGCCTATGCCCTGGAGGGGCACCGTCATATGCCCGAAATCGCCCAGGAGCTGATGGGCATTAACCCCCAGCCCCCCTCCATAACCTTTGTGCCCCATCTCGTGCCCATGACGCGGGGAATTTTAAGCACCTGTTACGCCCCGCTGGTTAAAAAGATAGGGGAGAAAGAGCTTAAGAAACTCTATAAGGACTTCTACAAGGACGAGCCCTTCGTCAGGGTTCCCGACGCCCCACCCCACACCAAGCACACCTGGGGCTCTAACCTTTGCCTGGTCTACCCCGCCCTCGACCCGCGGGCAAACCGGCTGGTGGTCGTTAGTTGCATCGACAACCTGATGAAAGGGGCGGCGGGGGCGGCCATCCAGAACATGAACCTCATGCTGGGCTTCCCCGAAACGACGGGCATAGAGGCTTTAGCCATTTATCCTTGATTGCACCCCCCCCCAACAATACAAAAATCCCCCTCCTCCCGTATAGAGAAGAGGGGGATTATTTTTATCGTTAGCTAATTATACGATGATAAACAGCGGGCACATCACCAGGGTGACGGTAGCCAGCATCTTGACCAGCACGTGCAGCGAAGGCCCCGCCGTATCTTTGAGCGGGTCGCCTAAAGTATCGCCGACCACCGCCGCCTGATGGGCAAAGCTCCCCTTGCCGATTACCTTGCCATTTTCGTCCTTGAGCTGTCCGTCCTC